>CALBSU010000393.1 GCA_937967285.1 uncultured Acidobacteriota bacterium | reverse complement strand
CTTTCTACTTTCTACTTTCTACTTTCTACTCATTTGAATCGCCCTTCTGGCATAGATCCGTGTCAGGTGGCGCCGGTATTCGCCGGAGGCGTGGATATCCTCCATCGCATCGGAAGCGTCGGAGTCGGCCTGGGCAGCTGCTGCGGCAATAATCGCCTCGTCGAGCGGTCGGGCGGCGAGCAGGGATTCGGAGGCCGAAGCCCGATAGGGTTTCGGAGCCAGGCCGGTGATGCCGATTGCGGCGGACTGGCAGACGCCGTTTGAGATGTCGAGTTGAACTGCGACGCCGACGACGGCGAATCCCGAAGCGGCCTGCGGCACCTTGAGATAGGCAGCGGCGAGCGGCCGGGCCGGTTTGCGGATGCGGATCTCTGTCACGATCTCGCCCGGTTCGACTGCGCTGGTCAGCAGTTCGACGAAGAAGTTCCGGGCAGGTATCGCCCGCTCACCACGCGGCCCGCGGGCGCGAATCTCTGCATCGAGCGCGAGGATGGCGGCGGGCCAGTCGGCAGCCGGATCGGCGTGAGTCAGGCTGCCGCCGATCGTACCTCGGTTGCGGACCTGCTGATCGCCGATCTGCGCGGCCGTATGAACGAGCAGCGGGCAGGCATCGAGAAGGTCCTTCGATGCGGCGATCTCGGCGTGAGTCGTATTGGCGCCGATCCTGATCAGCTCACCTTCAACAGCGATGCTGCGAAGCTCGGCGATCCGTCCGATGTCGATCAGAGCGACAGGCGCAGCCAGTCTGAGTTTGAGGATGGGGATCAGGCTCTGACCGCCGGAAAGGATCTTGCTCTCGGCGCCGTATTTTCCGAGCAGCGCGATCGCTTCATCCGTCGTCGCCGGCGCGTGATAGTCGAAGTTGCTGGGAATCATTCGTATCCTCCTAAGTGAGTAGAAAGTAGAAAGTAGAAAGTAAAAAGTATGGCACTTTCTACTTTCTACTTTTTACTTTCTACTTTACTCATGGCTTGCCATAACTTTTCCGGTCTCAGCGGCAGATCGACGTGTTTGACGCCGAAAGGAGCGAGAGCGTCGATGACGGCATTGGCGATGCACGGGGTCGAGCCGATGGTGCCGGCCTCGCCGACGCCCTTGGCGCCGAGCGGGTTGACCGGAGTGGGCGTGACCGTGTGATCGAGCTCGTAACGAGGCAATTGATGCGCCTTGGGCACGGCGTAATCCATCAGAGAGCCCGTCAGCAACTGCCCGCTTTCGTCGTAAACGACCTCCTCGAAGAGCGCCTGAGCGAGCCCCTGCGCGATGCCGCCGTGGACCTGGCCGGCGACGATCAGCGGGTTGATCTGATTTCCGCAGTCATCGACGGCGATGTACCGGAGGATGCTGATCTCGCCGGTCTCGCGATCCACCTCGACCGAACAGATGTGCGTTCCCGAGGGGAAGGTGAAGTTCTTCGGTTCGAAGAAGTGCGTCGCGACGAGGCCCGGTTCGAAGTCTTCCGGGATGTTGTGAGCGACGTGGGCGGCCAGCGCTACCTCCTGGATGGTCATCGATCTGTCGTCCGGAGCGCCGACGAATTTGCCGTTCTCGAACGAGAGGCTGGCTTCATCGGCTTCCATCATGTGAGCGGCCAGCCTGCGCGCCTTGGCGACGACCTTCTCTGTGGCGTGGACCAGGGCCGCTCCGCCGACCGCCAGTCCGCGACTTCCGAAAGTCCCGATACCGTACTGAACGATCGAAGTGTCGCCGTGGACGACCAGCACGTCGTTGATGTCGACGCCGAGCATGTCGCCGACTATCTGCGCGAAGGCCGTCTCCTCGCCCTGACCGTGAGGCGAGACGCCTGTCAGCACCGTGACCTTGCCGGTCGGTTCGACGCGGACCGTGGCGCTCTCCCATCCGCCGGCCGGCAGAGCGATCGAGGGGCCCATGGCGCAGATCTCGACATAGGTCGAAACGCCGATCCCGATCAGCCGTCCGTCGGCGCGCGCCGCGACCTGCTCCTTGCGCAACTTGTCGTATTCGGCCATGGCCAGCGCTTTGTCGAGCGCCTGGTTGTAATCGCCGCTGTCGTATGCCAGCCCGGTCGCGGTCGGGAACGGGAATTCGTCGGGCGAGGGAAAGTTTCTGCGCCGCAGATCGACGGGATCCATCCCGAGCTCCATCGCGACGATGTTCATGACGCGCTCTACCAGATAGGTCGCTTCGGGGCGTCCGGCGCCGCGGTAGGCATCGGTCGACATCTTGTTGGTGAAGACGCCGGTACAGTTCATCTGAATGGCGGGAATCCTGTAGCAGCCCGAGAGCATGAGCCCGGTCAGGGTCGGGATCGCCGGCGTGAGCAGTTGCAGATAAGCGCCGAGATCCGCCGTCACGTTGTACCGCAGGCCGAGCAGCGTTCCGTCGTTTTTGACTGCAACCTCGACGGTCCCGACCTGCGCGCGGCCGTGAATTGTCGCCGCCAGGTTCTCGCGACGGCCCTCGATCCATTTGACGGGCTTGTGAAGCTGCATCGAGATCCACCCGAGCAGCGCCTCCTCGGAATAGACATTGAGCTTGCACCCGAATCCGCCGCCGACCTCCGGCGCAATCACGCGCAGCCTGTTTTCCGGCATTCCGAGCATGATCGCAACCTGCGTCCTCATCAGATGCGGGATCTGGGTCGAGGACCAGAGGGTCATCTGCTGCTCGCCGGGCAGGTAGTGGGCCATCACGCCGCGCGGCTCGATCGAGATCGGCGCCAGCCGCTGGTGATTCAGCTTCTGAGTGATCACCTTGTCGGCCGCTGCGAAAGCCGCATCGATGTCGCCCGTTCCCGCGCTGTGCTCGAACGCGATGTTCGATCCGAACTCATCGTGAATAACGGGGCTGTCCTGGCGCGCCGCGGCTTCGGCATCGACTATGGCATCGAGCGGGTCGTAGTCCACCTCGATCAGATCCATCGCATCGCGGGCCAGATATTTATCAGTCGCCACGATCGCCGCCACGGGCTGCCCGACGAAGCAGACCTTGCCCTGCGCCAGGACCGGGTACTTTGGCACATTGAGCCCGGGCAGAGCCGCAGCGCACGGGACGTAACCGACCTTTCCATCGACATCCGATCCGGTGTAGACCGCTACGACTCCCGGCGCCGACCGCGCCGCGGCCGTGTCGATCGAGCTTATCCTCGCATGCGCATACTGGCTGCGCAGTATGACGACGTGGAGCGTGTCGGCCAGTTTAATGTCATCGACGTAATGGGCCAGGCCCTGGATGAGCCGCGGGTCCTCGGTGCGCTTGACCTTCTGGCCCATGTATTTACCCAGAAAAGACATTCTTCACCTCCTACGGCAGACGACCGTTGCTTTTGTCGGCCGCGTATTTCACGGCATCGACGATGTTCTGGTATCCGGTGCATCGGCAGAGATTGCCTTCCAGACCGTGGCGGATCTCATCTTCGGTCGGATCGGGATTCTCCTTGAGCAGACCGCAGGCCGACATGAGCATCCCCGGAGTGCAGAACCCGCACTGCAATCCGTGCTTCTCCCAGAAACCTTCCTGGACCGGATGCAGCTCGCCGTTGACGGCCAGCCCCTCGACCGTCGTCAGATTGCAGCCGTCCGCCTGAACTGCCAGCATCGTGCATGATTTGACCGCCTTGCCGTCGAGCAGAACCGTGCAGGCGCCGCAGATCGAACTTTCGCATCCGATATGCGTGCCGGTCAGCCCGGCCCGGTCGCGTATCAGATGGACCAGCAGCAGGCGAGGTTCCACATCTTCTTCAGTTGTTTTGCCGTTGATGGTAAGCGAAATTTTCACACTCTGCCTCCTTGATCGCGTTGATGCGGACGGTGCAAGGTAGCACTGTCTGAAAGCTGGTGGGTTACGACCATCGGAGTATAAATCAATCAGGTCGTCGAGCAAACCTTGTTGCAGCGCTTATCGGCTCCACGAAGCGGATAAGGTCAAAAGCACGGGATTGACAAGGGCATTTAATAAGCCTACGATGCAAATGAAAAGAGTTTAGCTCACTCCCATCTCAGTTTCTCTGAATCCATCAGGGCAATCTGACGTCAACAGCTCCCGCATCAAGGATAAGATTGCATTCACTTCCTGATTCAATAAACCGGCTTAGGCAATGCATTATTTGTAATTTCTATTCCGATTAGGTCGCTGTAGCCGGCATCAAATGGAAGACAGAAAGTGAGTCGCCAGCCTATGCGAGTATTGCTCGTCTACCCTGAATTTCCTGAAACAT
>CALBSU010000392.1 GCA_937967285.1 uncultured Acidobacteriota bacterium | reverse complement strand
GAGCATCAGAAGGATCTGCTCTGCCCGCGCGAAGATCCATTCGAACGCCGGGCGATGATCGCCGTCGCGCTCTTCAGGCAGATCAAAGGGCGTCGATCGCATCACCTGCTGCGCGAGCTTCCCGATCGTTATCGCAACAATCCATGGCGCGATGCCGGACTGAAGGTTCGAACAGGCGAGGCCGAGATGTCCGTCGCATGGCGCCCCGAGGGACCGAACGTATTTCGAGTCGAAATTTCCGGGGTCGCCAGCCGCGCGGAAGTGGTATCCTGTGACGACGCTTCGATCAGGCTCTTCATCGACGGACTTCACCTGAGCTGTCGAATCATCGCGATCGGAGACAGGTATCACGTCCACTCATCGTCGGGCACATGCGAGGTCGAGGTATTGCCGAGACATCCAGTGCACCATGTCGCAGCCGAGGAGGGTTCGGCCAACTCTCCGATGCCGGGACAGGTGCTCAAGGTGCTCGTCGATCCCGGGCAAAAGGTCGTCCGTGGAGATCCGCTCGTCGTCCTCGAGGCGATGAAGATGGAGCACACGCTCCGCGCAGCGGTTGACGGGACCGTTGAAAAGATACTGGTCGCGCAGGGCGACGTCGTCGGCCCGGGACAGGTCCTGGTCACAATCAGCGCCGAATAGAATCAAAACGCGAGCGTCAGCGAGCGCCCGCGCAACCAAATTACCGGAGGAGACATGTCAACAGCCAGCCAACAGGCATCCGATCTGGCCTTTCCGTATTTCACAGAGGAGCACGCGATGCTGCGCGAGACCGTCAGGCAGTTCTGTCTGAAGGAGATCGCACCGCATTCGGAGGAATGGGATGAAGCCGGGATCTTCCCGCGCGAGATCTTCAAGAAAGCCGCGGATCTCGGCCTCTTCGGAATCAGGATCGATCCGAAATGGGGCGGCAGCGGGCTCGACTGGTGGGCGACGGCAGCCTATCTCGACGGGCTTTCGTATGCCAACAACGGGGGCGTCGGCATGGCGCTCATGGTCCAGTCGGACATCACTCTGCCGGTGCTCGAGGAGCTGGGTAATGACGAACAGCGCGAGGAGTTCCTGAAGCCGGCAGTGGCCGGCGAATACATTGCGGCGCTCGGCATCAGCGAACCGGGCGGAGGCTCCGATGTCGCCAACATCAAGACGCGGGCCCGGATCGAGGGCGATGAACTGGTCATCTCCGGTCAGAAGCTGTGGATCACCAACGGGACACGCGCGGATTTCATCATCCTCGCCGTGCGGACAGGAGAGGAAGGGCACAAGGGGATCTCGATGGTCATCTTTCCGACCCGGACGCCGGGTTTCAGCGTCGGCAAGAAGCTCAAGAAGATCGGCAATCTCTCGTCGGATACGGCCGAACTCTTCTTCGACAACTGCCGCATCCCCCGCCGTTACCTGCTGGGCGAGCTGAACAAGGGCTTCTACTACACGATGATCAATTTCCAGGGCGAGCGGCTGGCGGCGGCGCTCGGAGCCGTCTACAAGATGGAGCGTGTGCTCGAATACGCCATCAACTACGGCAAGGAGCGGCATGCTTTCGGCCAGCCGATCGGATCGTTCCAGGTCTGGCGGCACAAGTTCGCCGAGCACCTGACGAGTCTCGAGGCAGCCAAATGGCTCTGCTATCGGGCGCTCGATCTGACCAACCGCGGCGAGAAGTGCCTCCGCGAGATCACCATGGCCAAGCTCTTCACCAGCGAACTCGATCAGAAAGTGATGTACGACTGCATGCAGATCATGGGAGGGTTCGCCTACACCACGGAATATCCGGTCGGGCGCGCATGGCGGGACGCGCGGCTCAATACGATCGGCGCGGGCGCCTCCGAGATCATGAAGGAGATCATCGCCAAGGACGCGAAGCTCTGAATAACTGACTGCTGATCTAACAGGGCCGACTTGCTCGGGGAGAGGTTGAAGAACAATGCCCTGCTTCAATCATCTTCCGGAACTACCCTTGTCCCCTCAGTCCGGCTTTCGGCCCTGAACAAATCAATCATCGACGGGCACTGTGAACGGCCACGATTATGCGTGAATGGCTGCCTTCGGGGACAATTGTTGCCGGATGTCAGGTCTCCGCGCGCCTGAGTGCGAGCGGGGTGGGAGAGGTATATCTGGCAAAGCATCTTTCGTCCGGCGCGGAAGTGGCGTTGAAGCTGCTGCCGCCGGAGCTGGTCGGCGACGAGCGTCGATCGAGAAGGTTTCTCGAGATCTTTTCGAGGATCAGTCAGCTCCGACATCCCGGAATCTGCCCGGTGATCGAGGGCGGGATCACGGAGGCCGGGCGACCATGGGTCGTCATGGATTACATCAAGGGGCAGTCGCTCGATCTTCTGGGATTCGGACATCAGCTCAGCCTGGCGGAAGTTCTTGAAGTTGTGGCGAGGATCGGCGATGCCATTGAGTACGGCCATCAGAAGGGCTGGCTGCATCTTCAGGTCCGGCCATCGAACCTGATGCTGACTCAGGGGCTGAAGCCGCTGGTGCTCGATTACGGCGAAGGTCTGGCGTTTCCTCCGTCGATATCGCCCGATGCGGCCGGAGAATTCGGGCTGACCGCCGGTAATGCCGCATATTTGAGTCCTGAACTCGTCTCGGGCGAGAGGCCGGATCAGAGATCGGATATTTTCAGTCTGGGCGTGGTCCTCTACGAACTGCTGGCCGGACACGTGCCGTTTGTCGGAAGCAGCGTCGATGAGGTGCTGGCGTCGGTAACGCTGGCTCAGCCGCTGCCGCTGACTGAGTTCCGCGATGACCTTCCACCCGAGCTGCCGGGGATTCTCAGCAAGGCTCTTGCGAAGGAACCGGCCGAACGATACCAGACGATGGCTGAATTCGTCAGGGATCTGCGGCGGCTGGGCGAGAGGCGGCTCGACAAGAGCGGTTATCCGGGATCCTCGCTCGATTCCGTCGCTGGTATGTCCGAGGGAGGAGGATCGCATGGCGGCTCATCTGTCGGAGATCTCAGGCGCTCAGCGCTCGGCCGTTCGCGCGGAAGCGGTCGATTCGCTCCTGCCTCGATCATCGACGACATCAGAAAAGCGTTTCAGAGCCTGGCCGCCAATCCCGACAGAAAGAAGCGCGGATCCGACGGTCGGATGCTGATGCTGACCGACCGATCATTCTCCAAAGACCTGCGCGATCTGCTTAAGGCCTGGTGGAAAAGGATTCTGGCCATCACGCTGATCGCGGCCGGAATCCTGTGGACGCTGCCTCTGGCGAAGCGGCTCTGGAGCGGCAAGCCGGAGGATGGCGGAAAGAAGGCGGGCTTGAAGACGAGCCTTGTCACGTCGGTCGGCAGGGTCGTCGATGCGGCGATCTCGCCTGACGGGAAGACGATCGCCTATTCGATCAATGAGGGAGACAAGCGCCAGTTGCTCCTGCGCGGGCTTGACGGCAAAGAGTTCACACGGCTGGCCGAGATCACCGGGGGCGAGATCCGGGGGCTGACCTTCACGCCGGACGGCAAATGGATCACATATCTCTCCACCGGGAAGGACGGGGCGACGAGCCTGTTTCGAGTCCCGACCGGAGGCGGCCCCGCGGCCGGGCTTGTCGCGGAAAATGCCATCTCCTCAGCTGCCTACTCGCCGGATGGGCGAGGTTACGCGTGGATCGCTTCGAATCCGGAGTCGAACGAAACCAGGCTGATGCTCACCGGCGCTGACGGCGGAACCCGTCAGATCTCGGTCCGGCGCAGCCCGCAGTTCTTTCATCCGGCAGGACCGGCCTGGTCGCCCGACGGCAGGCGAATCGCCTGCGTCGTCAAGGATGCCGCAAGCAGCTCCTATCTGCGAATCGTTACGATATCTGCCGACGGGAACGGCGAGCAGCCGGTCGACGCCGGAAGATGGTCCGAGATCGAAAGGCTGGCCTGGATGCGTGATTCGCTGTTCCTCTCAGGCGTCGGTCCGTCCAGACGAACGATGCAGTTGTGGCGGATCGATCAGCCTTCAGGCGCGGTCCACGAAATCACCGGCGAACGAAGCGAGTATCACGGTCTGAGTCTGAGCGCCAACGGCGCGAAAATGGTCAGCGTCCAGCACGATTCGCTGTCGAATATCTGGGTGGCTTCGAGCGGAGACGTCAATCGGCCCCGCCAGTTGACGAGGGACGTCGGCGACGGAGTCAACGGCCTGACATGGACGGCCGATCAGCGGATCGTCTATGTCTCTAACGCCGGCGGACGGGAGACGATCTGGATCACCGGTTTGGGCACCGACAGGGAGCAGGCCCTGCCCGTGGCTCCGGAGGGCGGCGCCGGCGGAGAGTACCAGCCCGCCGTCTCAGCGGACGGAAGGCTGCTGGCTTACGTTGTCGATCGTGAAAACGGGACCTACATCTGGCGCAGCGAAATCGAGAGACGCAATCTGAGACGCATGACCGACGAGAGCATGGTCTTTCATCCGGTCTTCACCCTCGACGGCAGGAAGATCGTCTACTCGGTCCTCAGAGGCGAGCGTCGCGTCATCGCGGCTTTGGATGTCGAGGGCGGCGCGCCGCGGACGCTCATCGAAAAACAGGCCTGGCGTCCGGCGCTCTCGCCCGACGGGACCAGACTGGCCTGCAACTACCTCGATCAGACGACGGGGCGCTGGCTGAT
>CALBSU010000391.1 GCA_937967285.1 uncultured Acidobacteriota bacterium | reverse complement strand
ATCCAGTCCCTGACGATGAGCGATACCGCCGCGGCGAAGATGAGTATGATGAGGAGGGGGTTACGAAATCTGTCGAGGAAAAGCCCGAGAAGTTTATTGCCGGGTCTGATATCCAGGTCGTTCGGCCCGAATTTCGCCAGTCGAATCGATGCCTCATCCCGGCTGAGGCCGTTCGGGCCCGAGGAAAGGGCACGCAGAACCTGCTCCGCCGGTTCAGACCAGTAAGGCCAACTTTTTACTTCCTGTGCATTCAAGCCCGGCCTCTATCGAATGATAAAGTGCGGCTCTCACTTGAGCTCGATGCTCCGTCGCGTGGTCAGCTCGTAATACGATCCGTATCCGCCGTCATCGTAGTCCCGAACCAGGCTCTCGATCGTCTGCAGCAACTGGACGCTGAAATAGTTGTCGATCGTCTGCGGATGGACGGAGGTATAGTAGGCATAGTTGAAGTAGCTGCGGATGATCACGCTCTTCTCGTCGATCGGAAGCGATTTCAGGTTTTCGACGAAGCGGTTCATCGAATCCTGCCTGAAAAGATAGAATTCGACGTTCGAGACGTAGAAGGCCGAGACCTTCTCGCCGATCTCCCTGAGAAACTCTCCGACGGCCCGCACCGCCTTCGGGCCAGCCAGATCGCCCGTGATCGTCACGATCTGATTGTTGTCGTGCATGTTCTTGAGAACGCGGAAGGTATCCTCTGAGGCCAGATAGTTGCGATATCTGCCGTCGAGGTCCTTCTCGAGCAGAATCTCGCGATAGGCCGGAAAGAATCTTCCCGTCGGACGGTCCCGGATCGTGTACCGCGTCTCGAGGCATTCAGTGTAGAAGGCCTCGTGGACCTCGTCGATCGCGTCATTGTCCCGCTGGCTCAGCGTCAGGCCGAACGCGGCAACGCGTTTTCGCACCTCATCGCGCAGCTTTTCAGCCATCTTCTGGTCGAGCGGCGTCCGGTCGAAATAGTCGACCAGATCGCGGATCGGCCGGCCGGTCCATTTCTTGTAGTCCTTCGGGAGAGGGCGCGCGAACAGGTTGGACAGATATTCGATCCTGCTTCGCGACATCGAGAAGAGCGCTTTGTAGAGTAAATGCTGCAGCATCGCATCGCGCCTGATATCGATCATGATCGCCATCCGCGGCTTGATCTGCGCGATGTAGGTATAGTTCTGATCGGGTCCGACACCGAGGTAGACTCCGCCGGACACATTCATCTTCTCGAGCCTGCCGAGAACATGCTGGTATGAAAGTTCGTTCGAGACCAGATTGTCGGA
This sequence comes from uncultured Acidobacteriota bacterium, assembly GCA_937967285.1. Lineage (GTDB taxonomy): Bacteria > Acidobacteriota > Blastocatellia > RBC074 > RBC074 > JADJXM01. The sequence goes on along the minus strand of CALBSU010000391.1, from coordinate 4,111 downwards.
GCCGAAGTATCCCGCCCGTTCCGAGAGGCGTTCATTGAGCTGGGCGAAATCCGAACGTTTCTCGGGCAGCGTCTGCCTGCGGGCCTGGGAAACGGGAGTGAAGGTGAGAAGCGTCGCCGCGATCAGAAACAAAATGGAATGTCGGACTGCCTGCATTAACTTTCCCTCTGAAATTGGATTCGTGCGATCAGCAAAGGAGAGCCGGTTATTCGCCGCTGATGCTCAACTCGTAAGCTCCGATCCTGATCTTCTGCCCCGGCGCGATCTCGCGACGTTCGCCCGGCTGCAGCTCTACCGCGTCTATCTCGACCGAGTTGCGCCCCAGGCACTCAATCTGAAACTTCCCGTCAGGCGCCTTTTCGATGAGCAGATGCTTGCGGCTGATCTCCTGATCGCCTTCGAGCTTCAGGTCGACGTGGAGATCTTTGGACCCGCGACCGATCTCGAAGCGGTTCCTTTGCGATTTGTGAGATTCCGCCTCGCCTCCGTCCCTTGAACAAAGGATGGTGAAGAGCGGCGCCTGAGGCGACTTCGGCCGGATGATGGTCTGATCGCCTTCCGAGTCCGCCGGTTCCGCCGGAGCCGGTCTGGGCTTTCGGGCCGTCACCTCGGTACGGGGCGAATCATCGTCCCAGACCGCCTGAACCCTGACCTGCCCCTTCTCGAGCGATCCGTCGATGCTCAGGGAGAGAGCGATCTTGTCCGTCTTGAGGACCTTGTCGCCGACCATCTCGCGGGCCCGCTGCGAAAGCCCGTTCCGGAGCCCTTCTTCCAGCCCCTCACGCTTGCGGCCCTGCCATTGCGCGTCGTCGGTCTTGCTCAGATAGATGATGTATTCGCCGGGCAGGTAGGTCGGTCCGCCGGGTGGCGTGAACATCTCGCGCTTCATGACCGTCTCGACCTCGCGGGCGATCTTGACGAAGAATTCGTCCCACTCACTGAGCTGCTCAGTCGTGGCAGGAGTTTGAGTGACGGCGTCGTCGCCGTCGAGCCACTTTCTGAAGTCCTGCAGAAGCTCCGCTATCTTCATGATCTCCTCATTTCCACCATCTTCGAGAGATTACACGAACGAACTGGGGATTTCCATAGACCCATCCCTGGTTGTAGCCGGGAAGGCGGGCCTGGGCCTGATCCCATTCGCTGACTTCGATCTGCATCCAGTTCTGTTCGGTTCGAGCCAGAACCTTGTGACGCGACCCTTTGGAGACCACGCCGATGACGGGATCGCGCATGCTCGGACCGACACGCACGTTGAGACTCGGCCAGATAATCTCGATCTCATTTGCCGCTCCGATTCCGAAGGGAGCTTCGAGTCTTCGGACGTAGCCGTAGACGCTCAGCAGCGCGCCGAGAAATGCGACTCCGATCAGGACCATAAACAGCCTGCGGCGCATGTTTTCGGTGAATTTCGACTCGATTACCCGCCTCTTCGCTGGCGGGACGGGCTTCCGTTGCGTGGGCGCGGCGTCGACCGGCTGAGCCTTCGCGACCGGAGCGACCGGAGTCACCGGCTCGACCTGAGACTCATGCAGTTCGATGAAGAATTTCGACGGCCTGCGCCTGCCGGCATGATCGACTTCGCGCGGCGCGGGCTTGCCGTCGGAGGATTCGTCGATCTCGACCGGACTGGCGCTCGAATAACGCCGATTCGGGCGCGAGCTGGCGAGCGTCGGCTCGAATTCCGGCATCTCGGGCGTCCGCGGCATGGCTCCCGCGCTGACCGACAATCGCGGTCTGATGACCGTCATATCCTCGTCGTCGTCCTCATAAGCCGCCACCTGCGCCAGGTCGCTCCAGAATTCGACAACCGACGGATAGCGATCCCTCGGATCGTCCTCCGTCGCCCTCCGCAGCACTTCGAGCAGCCTGCCCGACCACGGCTGGCCGCTCGCCGGCCCCGTCAGCGCGGCGATCGTGTCGCACTTGTACTGCGACGGCGCGCGACCGCAGATGACGGTGTAGAAGCTCTTGGCCAGCGAATAGATGTCGGCAGCGGCCGTCAGTTGTTCGTACTGAGTCTCTTCGTCCGGATGGTGCTCGGGTGGAGCGTAGATGTCCGCTCCGACGCGCGTGATCTCCGTCAATTCGCCCGTGGCGATCTTGGCCACGCCGAAATCGGCGATCTTGAGCACATCATGATCGGCGCTCAGCAGCAGATTGTTCGGCTTCAGATCCCGATGGATGATCCCTTTGGCGTGCGCGTAGGCGAGCGCCTCGCAGGCCTGCCTGAAGAAGAAGAGCGCGCGATCCAGCGGCAGCGCATTGAGCTCCTGCTGCCGGCAGAGCTTGAGCAGATCGCCGCCCGGCATGTATTCCAGCACCAGATAATGAAACGGCGTCCCGCGCAGGTCGGCTGCCGTGCCATGCCCCCACCGAAGAATGACGTGCGGGTGGCGAACCGTGTCGAGCGCGATGGCCTCGTTCTGAAAATTCTCGATCAGCGTCCGCTCGAGATCCGAGTCGGGCGTCCCCTGGAGACTGGTGTTGAGGGCCTTGATGACCACTTCCCTGCCGCCGGCAGACCTGTCGCGGGCGACGAAGATTTCGGCGTAGCTTCCCCTGCTCAGCCGCTCATGGACTTCGTATTGCCCGTCAACCAAACTGTTTTCAAGCTTCAACTCCGGCATCGGAAATCAATATGATAAATACTCTGTTCTTATGATCTCACCTGGCATTTCCGGGCTTCGCCGTCGGAGACGGTGCCGGCGGCGGCGACGTCACGCCGACGGCCTCCTGCAGCAGGTCTCTCGCGTTCCTCACCTGGCCGACGGACATGTAGGCCATGGCCAGGTGAACCCTGATCTCCGGCAGATTCGGATTCAGCCGCGCAGCCTGACTGAGATGATTGATGGCTGCATCGTATCTTCCCTCGCTGTATTCGATGCGTCCAAGATAGTAATGAGCCTCGGCGTTGTTGGGATTGGCGCTGACGATCATGTTGAGCCTTGACTTCGCCTCACCTCCGACTCCTTCGAGGAACCTGGCGTATGCGGCCCTCACTTCGGGATCGCCGTTCTGCCCGCTCGTCTGCCCCGGCAGATCGACTATCCCGCCGGACGCGGAGGGAGCCCTGAGCTTATCCAGCAGCGGCCTGCCCAGCAGCGTTCCCAGAACCACGCCGATTAACAATGCGACAACAAGCAGACTCCATTTCATAAGCTCGGATATACCCTCCTCCTCGTTTGAGGTCCTGCCGGGTTCGGTCGCCACTTCGTCGTACTTCGGAGCGGGTGGCCTGGTCTTGAGGGAACCGGAATGCGCGGCCGGGGCCACTGCCGGCGCCGCCAGATCGACCTCGATCTTTTTCGCCGGCGGGGGCGGCACCACCCGCACAGCCGCCTGAGCGGGGAGCGCGGGGCGCGTCGGCTCCTCGACGTAATCGCGGAGCCCGATATCGACGATTATCGCTGTCAGGTTGTCTTCGGCTCCGCCGGTATAGCAAAGATCCTTGAGCGCCTCGCAGATTGCTTCCGGACGCCGCCCGCTCTTCATCAGACGGGCGATCTCTTCGTCGGTAACGTGCCTGGTTACCCCGTCGCTGCAGATCAGAAAACTGGCATTCTCATCGATCTCGATCTCGATGATATCCGGTTCGACATCCGGTTCGGCGCCGATCGCCCTGTTGATCACGTTCCGGCGGGGATGGTGCAGCGCCTGCTCCTCGGTTATCAGCCCTGAGCGGAGAGCCTCGTTGACCTCACTGTGATCGTCTGTGAGCTGAATCAGTCCCTCATCGTCGTGCCGGTAGACCCGGCTGTCGCCGACATGCGCGACGACGGCCCGCGAACCTTCGATCGCCACAAGGGCGATGGTCGACGCCATCCCTTCGAGTTCCTGGCTGGCCTCGGCCTCGCTGAATACCTTCTGATTGCAGAGATCGATCGTATTTTCAATGACCTGACGAATATCCTCGTGATGATCCTGTTCGAAGACGCGCCTGAAGATCTCGACGATGGTCTGGCTGGCGACCTCTCCTCCGCGGCGTCCGCCCACGCCGTCGGCCACCAGAAATATCCCCCGCTGCGGCATGGCCAGCAGACTGTCCTGGTTCTCTTTACGCCGGGGATTGAGCCCCCTGTCCGTAACCTCTCCGTGAGTCAGTTTAAACATA
>CALBSU010000390.1 GCA_937967285.1 uncultured Acidobacteriota bacterium | reverse complement strand
TTCTCGAACCAGAACGCTCGCGGAATCCTCTATAACCCCGGATTCCAGAACCACAACTTCACGATCTTCAAGGACTTTGCGATCACCGAGAATCAGCGGATCCAGTTCCGTGCCGAGGCCTACAACTGGCCGAATCACCCGAACTGGAACGGCGCGGACACCAATCCGCGCAGCCCGACTTTCGGCAAGATCCAGACCAAGAGCAGCGAGCGCCAGCTCCAGTTCGCGCTGCGCTACCAGTTCTAAACTTCGCCTCTCAAGGCTTCTTGATGCCCGTCCGGATGTTCATCCGGACGGGCCTTTGTTTTTGACAGCCCCTGAAAAAGTGATTTACAGCGATTTAAAGCGGGATGATAATGATGGAGAACTTTGACCGTCCATCGAGGTGAGCCATGAAGTATGCAGTAATTATGCCCGCCCTGTGCCTGACGCTGATTGTATCGCTGACGGCTCAGGATGCTGATCGCTCCCGACCTTTCGAGATCCTCGGATTCAAGATCACATCGGATTACTATCCAATGCTCGATCGCGGCAGTCCGATATTCACGGCCGACAATCCCGACATGCCGCGGACGCCTGTCGAGGAGCGGACGGGACAGGGACCGGTCGCCGTCCGCCGGCGCGGCATCTCAAGTCAGCAGGACCGGTCGAGGTCGACCGGCAAACTGCGCTCGCAGATCAAGATCATCGGCGGCGCCGACAACGTCAGCCTCAGCCTGAGGAACAATTCAGCCAAAAATATCGCATCGATCGAATGGGATTTCGCATTCCCTCGATTCGTCGACGGCGTGCTGGTCCTGCGGTACGACGTGACCAGCAAAGTCGATATCAAGCCGGGAGGCAAAAAGACCATCAAGTACCCGCTCCCACACGGAGCCACGCGATGCAAGACCATCTCGGTCAAAGCCGACCCGAACGATCCTCAGGGCGGACGGATCTTCGAGGCCGTCTGCGGTCCGGGCGTCGATGACCCTTCGCATCTCGAGCAGGAGACCGTGGTAGTCAAGCGCATCCGCTATGAAGACGGGAGTGAATGGGTGAAGTGAGGGAAGTTTCCAGTTTCCAGTTTCCAGTTTCCAGTTTCCAGTTTCCAGTTTCCAGTTTC
>CALBSU010000389.1 GCA_937967285.1 uncultured Acidobacteriota bacterium | reverse complement strand
AAACTAATAAAAACAGGCAAATATGAACACCTCCGTACTGAAAAAACTGACAATCGTCCTGCTGCTGGGACTTCTGGCGGCATCCTGTTCCGATTCCTCGAAGCCGGCGCCGGCAACCACGACCGGCGAGACCGGCCCGTCGAAGCTGGCGACGCCGAATCCCGCGGTCGTCGACAACGAGGTGGCGGTCATCGAGACCGACTACGGCAAGATCAAGATCCGGTTCTATCCGGACGTTGCTCCGCGGCACGTCGAGAACTTCAAGAAGCTGGTTCGCGAGAAGTTCTATGACGGCGTGGCGTTTCACCGGGTGCTGCCTGAGAACATCATTCAGGGCGGCGATCCGTCGACGAAGAGCGGGGATCGCTCGCAGTGGGGGATGGGGCTGCCGGGCCAGCCGACGCTCGAAGCCGAGTTCAACACGCGGCCGTTCACACGGGGCACGGTCGGCATGGCGCGCCGGGGCGGAGACGTCAACAGCGCGACCAGCCAGTTCTTCATCTGCCTGACCGATCATCCGGAGTGGAACGGCGCCTACACCGTCTTCGGCGCGGTGCAGCAGGGGCTCGAGACCGTCCGCATGATCTCGAACGTCGAGAGCGATCCGATGACCCAGATGGTGAACAAGAAAGTTGTCATGAAGCGGGTCTATCTGGAACCGGCGCAGGACTGAGAAGTCGGCTGAACTATTCTTCTTCCGGGAGCGTATTCCAGATTCTGTAAACCCGGGAAGGACATCGAATGAACCTGCTGGAATCGATAAAACTCGCGACCGATTCGATCCTCGCGCACAAACTGCGGTCGTTCCTGACGCTGCTCGGCGTCATCTTCGGAGTGGCGACAGTGATCGTCGTGGTCTCTCTGATCGAAGGGTTCAACAAGTACGTCGACGAGAAGATCGCCAACATCGGAACGAATGCCTTCAGCGTGCAGAAGTTCTCGATCGAGGATTTCTCGAGCATCGAGGCGTACGAGAATGCCCGGCGCCGGAACAAGGACGTGACGACCGACGACCTGCAGGCATTGCGCGCGCGTGGCGGGACGATTCTGGACGTCGGCGTCCAGGAGCAGGAGATGTGCGAGGTCCGGTATGGCGGCGATAATCTGTTCGGAGTCAGCCTGCTGGCGATCAGCGCGAACATGGTCGACATCCAGAACAAGGACATCGCAGAAGGACGTTCCTTCACTCCCTCAGAGGATCAGAGCAACCGGGCCGTCTGTTTCATCGGAGCGGACATCGCTGACAGGTTCTTTCCGACAAAAAGCCCGATCGGGGAGAAGATCAAGATCGACGGCCGGCCGTTCGAGGTTCTCGGAGTCGCCGAATCGACCGGTTCGGTCTTCGGTCAGTCTCGGGACAAGTACGTCTCGATCCCGATCACGACGTTCATGAATATTTACGGCGCGCGCCGGTCGCTGCAGCTCTTCGTCGTATCGACCAGTCAGGCGACATACGATGACGCGATCGACGAAGCGCGCGTCGTCATGCGGACCAGACGCAAGCTGGGCCCGAACGAACCGGACAATTTCGGGATCATCACACCGAGCGCGGTCAACAACCTGCGCGACAAGATCTTCGGGACGATCCAGGTGGCGGCGGTCGGAGTGACGTCGATCGCTCTGGTGGTCGGCGGCATCGTCATCATGAACATCATGCTGGTCAGCGTCACCGAGCGAACCAAGGAGATCGGTCTGAGGAAGAGCCTGGGCGCCCGTCGCCGCGACATCATCGAACAGTTTCTGGCCGAATCGATCGCGCTGGCGTTCACCGGCGGAGCGATCGGCGTGGCGATCGCCTATCTGCTCAGCAAACTGGTCTCGACGCTCTCGCCGATTCCGACTTCGCTGCCGATGATCGCTGTGGCCGCAGCGCTGCTGGTCTCCGGCAGCGTCGGCCTGATCGCCGGCGTCTACCCGGCATGGCGCGCCTCGAGGCTCGACCCGATCGTGGCTCTGAGAAGTGAGTAAAAAGTAGAAGGTAGAAAGTAAAAAGTAGTTCAGCACGATAGTGGTTTTGATGAAATAACTGCATCGAACAGAGCAGCGCCGCGATTGCGGCAGCTGAATTTAGCCGTGTCTTTTAAGGCACGGTCTGAATATTCATCAAAA
>CALBSU010000388.1 GCA_937967285.1 uncultured Acidobacteriota bacterium | reverse complement strand
CCGATGGCCATCGGCTTTTCGCAGAGGACGTGCCTTCCCGCTTCGGCTGCGGCGATTGTCTGCTCCGCGTGAAGGCTGACGGGCGTGGCGATGTAGACTGCGTCGATCTCAGGATCAGCGATCAGCTCGCGCCAGTCGGCATACCAGCGCGGGGCGCCGAACTCCGCGGCGAAGCCCGCCGCCAGATCGGCCCGGGCTCGACTGACCGCGATCAGCTCGCTGTTGCCGATCGAACGCAGCGCCGGCGCCACGCGCTTGCGCGATATGTCGCCGCATCCGATCAGCCCCCATCTCAGCCTGGTCATCATTATCAGTCCTTCGCCCGGCTGAGAAACTCGCCGGTCTGAGTGTTGATCCTGACGACCTCCCCCTCCTTGATGAAGAGCGGGACACGGACCTGGAGCCCGGTCTCGAGTGTCGCGGACTTGGTCGTCCCGCCGGAGGCCGAATCGCCTCTCACACCCGGCTCTGCCTCCGTCACCTCCAGATCGACCGTCGAGGGCAACTGCAATGAAATCGGCTCGCCATTGTACTTGCGAACCTGCAGTGCAAGCCCGTCCTTCAGATAATATTTATCATCGCCGAGCTGTTCATCAGAGAGCGCGAACTGTTCGTAGCTCTCATCATCCATGAAATGATACCCGTCGCCGTCGGCATAGAGGAATGACGCCGGATTGAGCGACACGTCCGGCTCATCGAACTTCTCGCTCGTCTTGAAGCTCTTCTCGAGCACGGCGTCGGTCAGCAGATGGCGCAGCTTTGTCCGAACCATCGTCGAGGCGCCGCGAGCGCTCGGCGAGGCGAAGAAGACCTCGATCACAGTGTACGGCTGCCCCTCGACCGTGATCAGCATTTTGCGTTTTAATTCGTTTGCTCCAATCATAATCAGTAGAAAGTAAAAAGTAGAAAGTAGAAAGTGAAAAACAATTCCCGAAGATCACGAGGGTGAAGTGTAAGGCATTCCGCCGGGTCGTGAAAAGTCCCATTCGTTACCGCAATCGATCCTTCTGCTTTATACTCACATCTCTTTCTACTTTTTACTTTCTACTGTCGTTGTTCCCCGGGTTTCGCTCGGCCTGCGGCCTCGCTTCACCCGGGGCTATAATTTGCACTTTCTACTTTCTACTTTTTACTTTCTACTTTCTACTTTCATGGTTTTCGATACGATCATCATAGGTGGCGGAGCAGCAGGGCTGTTCTGTGCGATGCAGGCGGGGCGGCGCGGACGCCGCACATTGCTCATCGAACGGTCCGAAAACGTCGGCAGGAAGATCCTGATCAGCGGGGGCGGGCGCTGCAACTTCACCAACATCCATACCCGACCGGAAAACTTCATCTGCGGGAATCCCAGCTTTCACAAATCGGCGCTGGCCGGTTACGGTCCGGAGGACTTCATCTCGCTGGTCCGGAAACATCGTATCCGGTATCACGAGAAGAAACTCGGCCAGCTCTTCTGCGACGAAAGCGCCCGGCAGATAGTCGATATGCTGCTTGCGGAATGCTCCGGCGTCGAGATCCGCACTCGATGCGAGGTCAAAGAAGTCACTAAGAACGACGGTTTCAGGCTCGAGACCACGCAGGGCAGCTTTGAAAGCGAGACGCTCGTGATCGCAACCGGCGGTCTCTCGATTCCTCAAATGGGAGCGACCGATTTCGGTCACCGTCTGGCCCGCCAGTTCGGACTGCGCGTCACTCCGCTCAAACCGGCGCTGGTCCCGTTCACGCTCCCGGCTGGCGATCTAAAAACCTTCGCCCCGCTCGCCGGCGTATCCGTCGATGCGACAGTCTCGCTCGGCAGGCAGAGCTTCCGTGAAAACATCCTGGTAACTCATCGCGGCCTGAGCGGGCCGGCGATCCTGCAGATTTCGTCGTACTGGGAGCCGGGCCAGGCCGTCAGCATCGATCTGCTGCCCGAACTGGACGCTGCAGAGTGGATGCGATCCGAACGCGACAGCTCCCGCGAACTGAGAACCGCGCTCTCCCAGCACTGGCCCGCCAGATTCGCACAGGCCTGGACTGAAGCGATTATGCCCTCGAAGCCGCTCCGCAATTATTCGAATAAGGAAATCACTCAGATCGCGGATTCGCTCCGGCAATGGCGGATCTCACCTTCCGGCACTGAGGGCTACCGCAAGGCAGAGGTCACCGCCGGCGGCGTCGATACCGATGAGCTGTCATCGAAAACGATGGAATCGCGGAAAGTACCGGGGCTCTTCTTCATCGGCGAGGTAGTCGACGTGACGGGCCACCTCGGCGGCTTCAACTTCCAGTGGGCCTGGGCCTCGGCTTTCGCCGCCGGAAAGACCGTCTGATGCGCGCGCTTGGCCGGGTGCGAGTTTTCGCCCACACTCCCTGTGATTTTTCCTCAACTTTCATCCCACGAATGAATAAAATAGCCTAAAATCGCTGATATTCTCTGGCATATGAATTGCCAATCTGGTTGTCATAAGAACAGCTCCTGAATGCGCTTCTTATGGCAAAAGTGGTATGAGGTCAAAGATCAGACGACGAAAGAGGTGAAGAATATGGCTCGAAAACTCATCGCCCTGGTTACAATCAGTTTAGGGCTCTTTCTGATATTCGATCCGTCGACATCCGTGAAGGGCGTCAGTCCGGAACAGGGTAAGGCGAAGTCGGAAAAGAAGATGAAGAAAGAGGCCGAAATGGGGTCGAAGCTCTTCATGCAATATTGTGCATCGTGTCATGGAACCGATGCGAAGGGCGGCGGTCCGGTGGCTGCTTCGCTCAAGACTCCGCCCTCAGACCTGACGCGGATCGAGAAGGTCGACGGAAAATTCCCGACCCTCAGGATTCAGCGCGTTATTCAGGGAGAGGACGTGGTCGAATCGCACGGAACACGCGAGATGCCTGTCTGGGGCAGCTTCTTCAGACGCAAGGGCGGCGAGGGATTCGCCAAACTGGACATCTCCAACCTGACCAGCTATCTCGAATCCATTCAGCAATAAATTAAGTAGAAAGTAAAAAGTAGAAAGTAGAAAGTGCGATTCCTACCGCACTTTCTACTTTCTACTTTCTACTTTCTACTTTTTACTTTCTACTTTTTACTTCCCTTCTCCCTTCCCCGTTGTTGTAGTCGGGGTAAGGGGGTTTCTGGTATTTGGGGGCGGGTTTTCTCTTGAGCTCGCCGAGAGCGGTTTCGACGGCCTTTTCGAGCTGGGTATCGCGTCCCTTGCGCCAGGCTGCGGGATCGAAATCGACATCGATATCCGGCGGAGTGCCGAAGTTTTCGACGTCCCAGTCGCCCTGCAGGTTGAAGAAGGCGACGCGCGGGGCGGTCACCATCCCGCCGTCGATGAGCTGCGGGTAGTCATAGATCCCGACCAGACCTCCCCATGTACGCTTGCCGACCAGTTGTCCGACGCCTGCCTTGCGGAAGAGCCACGGCAGCATATCGCCGCCGGAACCCGCATATTCATTGATGATCATTACTTTCGGGCCGTAGATCGAGGCCGAGGGCGTCGAGAAGTCCTCACCCTCGCGGGTGGCCCATTTGTTCATCAGCGGGCGGCGCATGTAATCGACGATGTAATCCGCGGCTGTGCCGCCGCCGTTAAAGCGTTCGTCGATGATGGCGCCTTCGCGGTCGATCTGCGAGAAGTAGTAGCGGTTGAAGTTGGTGTAGCCTCCGCCGGCCGTGTCGGGCAGGTAGACGTAGGCCAGTTTACCGCCGCTCAATTCGTCGACCTTGCGGCGGTTGCCCTCGATCCAGGCCAGGTTTCGCAGGCCAGATTCGCTGGCGACCGGAACGACTGTGTACTGCCGGGCATTCGAACCGTCGGCATTGGCGCTGACGCTGATGACGACCTGCTTGTTGGCCCTGGCTTCGAAGAAGGAATAGACGTTGTCTGTCGCGCGCACCTGCCGGCCGTCTACTTCGATCAGGTAATCGCCCTGATTGACATCGACGCCGGGCTGAGTGAGCGGGGCGCGAAGTTGCGGGTTCCAGTTCTCGCCGTCGAAGATGCGCGCGAACCTGTATCGGCCGTTTTCGACGTTGAAGTCACAGCCGAGCAGCCCCGTCGAGACCTGATCAGGTTGCGGCACATCGCCGCCGCCCGAGTTGTGATGTCCGACTGACATGTTGCCGAGCATCTCGCGGAAGAGGTAGTTGAGATCCTCGCGATGGGCGACGCCGTCGAGGAAGGCCTCATACTTCTTTTTGGTCCCTTCGTAATCGAGGCCGTGCAGTTTGGGATCGTAGAAGAAGTCGCGCTGGACCCTCCACGCCTCCTCGTACATCTGCTTCCATTCGGCTTTGGGATCGACGTGGACCTCCATCTCGGCGGTCTTGAGGACGCCCTCGCCGGGTTTGAGCGGGGTCATCGTCGGCGCAATGGTGTAGCGGGCGGCCGGGCCGAAGCCCTGCCCGAAGAGCATCTTGTCGCCGTTGGCCGAGATCGTGAACGCAGTCACTCCGTCGAGAACCTTGTCGAGCTTACGTTTGGCCAGATCGAACTTGTGAATCGTCACGCCGGGAGCGCCGCCCGGACCTGACGGTGATTCGGCGATGAAGACTATCCCGGGCTTGGCCACGGCGAGGCCTGAGAAGTTCCGCGCCGGAATCGGCAGCGCGAGGATGCGCTGGCTGATGCCGTTGAAGTCGATGGCGACGGTGACCTCTTTCTTCTCGCCGGGTTTGGGCGGCTCCTTCTTCTCCTCGGCGACCTTCTCCTCGTCGCTCTCGGGTGCGAGCGGCGAGGGCTCGCCCTTCTTGAGAACCACGAGATAGACGTTCCTGGTCACCTGATGCGGGAAGGAGGACATATCGAGCCAGCCCGTCGTCGGCCCGGCATTTGTACTGGCGGTGAAGAAGATGTACTTACCGCTCTTGTCGAAGGCGGCGTAGCGCGCATCGCTCAGACCGTCGGTGATTTGAGTGCTCTTGCCGGTTTCGAGCGAATAGACGAAGACCGCGCACATGCGGCTCTTGAGCTGCCGCGTCCAGGTGATCCACTTGCTGTCCGGCGACCAGTCGGGATCCATCACCCGGAAGGGATTTTCGTATGTGTTGGTGTCGACCCTGACCGGCGTCCCTTTATCTATCTCGAGGTACCAAAGATTGAGACGCTTGTCGGTGAAGGCGAGCTTCTTGCTGTCGGGCGACCAGATCGGCGAATAGAAATACGATGACGGTTTGCCGAGGCTGATCTTTTTGACCTCGCCCATGCCGCTCTGATCGCTCAGGTGCAGGGCGTACTCTCCGGATTCGTCGGAGAAATAAGCGATCCATTTCCCGTTCGGCGACCAGGCCGGATCGCGGTCGGCGACGCCCGAGCTGTTTGTCAGATTGCGCGCATTCCCCTTCTCGGCCGGAACAGAGATGATTTCGCCGCGCGCCTCGAAGACGGCACGCGCCCCTGTCGGAGAAAGCGCGACGTTCGAGATGCGCCCTGAAACGCGCTCGTATCGCGGACGGACGGAGGCGAGATCGGCGCTGATCGTGATATTGACCTTCGAGGTCTTGCCCGATTTGAGGTCGTAAAGCTCGATCGCTCCGAAGTGATCGAGGATGATCGCGTCCGGCCCGGCCGAAGCCGACTTGATGTCGAACCCGTCATTCTTTATCGCCTGCGCGACGCGTTTCGTTTTGATGTCATACGAGAAAAGAGTGAAATGTCCGAAACGATCGGAGAGAAACCAGACCTTGTCTCCAACCCACATCGGGTTGTAATCGTTCGAATTCTGGCGAGGAACCTCGGTCACGCTCGAATCCGCAAGATCGGCGATCCAGATCTTGGTCATCCGGCCGCCGCGATAGTTCTTCCACTGGGCGAAGGCCGGAGCGAGCGGCGTGTAGGCCAGCTTCGATCCGTCAGGCGAGTATGACCCGTCATCGGCCATCGGCAGCGGGACGTCCGTCTCGTGGCCGCCCTCGACCGGAATCGTGAAGAACCGCTGGAAACGCGAATAACTGTCGCGCGCCGAGCGGAAGAGGATGCGCTTTCCGTCAGGTGTCCACGCGACCGCGATGTCGGCCGCCGGGTGATACGTCAGCCGCCGGGGAACTCCGCCGGTCGCGGGCACGACGAAGACATCCGTGTTGCCGTCGTACTGACCGGTGAAGGCGACCTGCGTCCCGTCAGGCGAAAAGACGGCGCCGGTCTCGAAGCCCACGCCGGTCGTCAACTGAGTCGCCGCTCCGCCGTTGCGGTCGACGATCCACAGATCTCCGGCATAGGTGAAGACGATCTGAGTCCGGCTCAGCGCCGGACGCTGGAAGAGCTGCGGCTTCTCCTGGGCAAGGACGGCCGGAGACATCAAAAGTATTATCAATATAGCTATTCTCTTCATCTCGTATCTCTCTTTGTTAACAGGCAATGCCTGGGAGCGCTTGGGAGCGCCGAGCCTGGGAGCGCCGAGCCCCAGCTCGGCGTTTATT
>CALBSU010000387.1 GCA_937967285.1 uncultured Acidobacteriota bacterium | reverse complement strand
CTTTGTCAGACTCTCTTCCGCGGATATGCCGATGATCTGTCGCTGCTCGACTGGCTCAAAAAACGAGTCTGGCCGATGGAGGCGTCTCATGATCCGGACTCGATCTATGCCTCGGCCAGGCTCGGAATCGCCGAGCTTATCCGCGGCGGCACGACATGCGCGCTGACGATGGAGACGGTCAATCACACCGAACATGCGCTCCGCGCCGTCGAGGAATCGGGCATCCGTGCCGTCGTCTGTAAATGCATGATGGATGCGGGCGAAGATGTTCCCGCCGGGTTGCGCGAAACGACAACCGCATCCCTCGAAGAATCGCTGCGCCTGATCGACAAATGGCACGGCAGGGACGGAGGACGCATCCGGTGCGGTTTCGCGCCGCGCTTCGCACTCAGCTGCACGAAGGAACTGCTACTGGAAGTCGCCAGACTCTCGGAGAACTCGCATCTGACGATTCACACGCACGCATCGGAGAATCGGGAAGAAATCCGTCTGGTCAGGGAACTGACCGGGAAAAGAAATATCGAATACCTCGATTCCGTCGGGCTGACCGGCAACCGGTCCGTCTTCGCTCACTGCATTCACCTCGACGATGACGAGATGAACATCTTGCGGACTACCGGAACCCGCGTCTCGCATTGCCCGTCATCCAATCTGAAACTCGCCTCCGGAATCGCCCGAGTCGAAGAGATGATTGAAAGAGGCATCAGCGTCTCGCTCGGAGCCGACGGCGCTCCCTGCAATAACAGACTGGATATGTTCACGGAGATGAGGACCGCTGCGCTGCTGCAGAAGGTCACGGCCGGCCCGAACGCACTGCCGGCTTCGCGGACCCTGCGGATGGCCACGATCGACGGCGCTGCCGCCCTCGGACTGGATGACCTGACCGGCAGCATCGAAATCGGCAAAAGAGCGGACCTGCAGATACTCGACCTCGACCGATTGCACTCCACGCCGCATCCGGATCCAGTCTCTTCGATCGTCTATTCCGCCACCACTTCCAATGTCGAAACCGTGATCGTGGACGGACGGATACTGATGCGCGACGGCCTTCTCACCGCGCTCGATGAAGAAGATGTGATCGATCAGGCAAAAGCCGAAGCGATCAGACTGTTTGACAGATCGGGGCTGTGAGGAATTGAGGGCAGGCAGGAACGACTAACGTCGTTCCTGCGTTAAGATGGTCCCGACTAGACCGCATCCGCGGTCTTGAGATTCTTCGCGTCGGCCGGCGTCGCCGACTTCTGTTCGTATTTACCGTACGCCTTCTGGTCCTTGCCGTCGAGCATGTGGCACTTGCCGTCGAAGACCGCTCCGTGCTCGATGATCAGGGCCGGGGTGTAGATGTCGCCGTAGACCCTGCCTGTCGAATGGATCTTGACGCTCGTCTTCGCCGTGATAGTCCCCTCGACGGTTCCGCTCACCTCGACGCTCCCCGCCGAGACCGTCGCCTTGACCTTGCCTCTCTCCATCACCAGCAGACTGCCGTTCTCGGACGTGATCGTCCCCGAAACCGCCGCGTCAACTCGCATGATCTCCGTGAATTTCACCTCTCCGTTGATGTCCGTCCCTTCACCCAGAAAACTTCGCAGATCCGTCGGTGCGTCGCTGCTGCTGAATGACGATTTGTTGCTGCCGAATTTCATTTGGAAACGCCTCCTAAAGTATGGAATCAATCATCAGTTAAATGATTGGCGGGGGCCAGGTTGTGTACAGATGTACAATGCGGGGAATAAAGCCAGCTTCAGGGGAAGGTCAGTTCTCGTCCTTTCGCATGATGATCGAATATATCCGATCAAGTTCGCTCATCGAGCTGTACTCGATCTCAATCCTGCCTCCATTCGGGCCCTGCTGAATCCTGACCTGTGTGCCCAGATACCGTTTGAGCTTCAATTCAGCCGCGCGGATGTTAGCATCATTCACGCCCCGTGTCGAGCTTTCTCTAATCCGGGAAGATCCGCCGCCCTTGACCGCACGCTCCGTGTCTCTGACCGATAGATTGCGCGCCACAATATCATCCGCCAGTTTCAACTGCGCATCGGCATCTTCCAGTGCGAGCAGCGCGCGGGCATGCCCCATCGACAGCTCGCCGCTCTCGACCATCTTCTGAATCCGCGCCGGCAGTCTGAGCAGCCTCAGCATGTTGGCGATCGTTGAACGGTCCTTGCCGACACGCTGCGCTACCTCCTCCTGCGTCATCCTCAGATCCTGAATCAGCTTCTGATAGGCATGCGCCTCCTCTATCGGATTGAGTTCCTGACGTTGAATGTTCTCGATCAGCGCCAGTTCGAGCAGTTTGGTGTCAGGGATCTCGCGGACCACCGCGTTGACCCTGTGCAGCCCTGCGCGCTGCGCCGCCCGCCAGCGCCGCTCGCCCGCCACGATCTGATAGCGCCCCGCCGAACCGCGCCGCAGCAGGATCGGCTGAACCAGCCCGTTCGACCTGATCGACTGCGCCAGCTCCTCCAGCTTCGCATCGTCGAAATTGAGCCGCGGCTGGTCCGGATTCGGCTCGATCAGATCAATGTCGACCTCCATCAACTCATCGCCCTGCGGCAATGAGTCCGACAGGAGAGCGCTAAGCCCTCTGCCGAGCGCCTTTCTTGCCATTTTCCATCACCTCTTTTGCCAGATTCATATAACTTTCAGCGCCGCGTGACTTAATATCGTACAGTATGATCGGTTTTCCGTGCGACGGCGCCTCGGCGAGCCTGATATTCCTCGGAATTACCGTCTCGAAGACCTGCGCTCCGAGAAAGTCCCGCAGATCCGACATCACCTGGTTCGAAAGGTTAGTCCGCTCATCGTACATCGTGAGCAGGAATCCCTCGACAGACAACTGCGGATTGAGCCCCCTGCGAATCCTGACGAGCGTCTCCCAAAGATCCGAGACCCCCTCGAGCGCGAAATATTCGCACTGGATCGGAACGATCACCGAATCGGCCGCCGCCAGGGCATTGAGAGTCAGAAGCCCCAGGCTCGGCGGGCAGTCGATGATGATGTAATCGAACCTGTCTCGAATCGTTTCGAGCACATTGCGCAGGTGATACTCCCTCTGAGGCGCATCTATCAGCTCAACCTCAGCACCCGTCAGATTCCTGTCTGCCGGAGCGACCTTAAGGAATTCCAGCTCGGTCGGCTGCAGGATGTTGCCGATCGGCTCCTGCATGATGAGCGAATGGTAGATGCTCCTCCTGAAAGAACCCTTCTTTACTCCCAGACCGCTCGTGGCATTGCCCTGAGGATCCATATCGACCAGCAGGGTGGGGATCTCAGCCACAGCGAGCGATGCCGCGAGGTTGATGGCCGTCGTCGTCTTGCCGACCCCGCCTTTCTGATTGGAGATTGCGATGATTTTACCCATTTTGAGAGCCAGTGAGTATTAATATCCGCGTTATCGACTGGAACGGCAACATTATCACAGAGCCGCGCGGATGTGGAGAGCCGGGCGAGGTTCCACGTGAAACGGATCAGGCTGACCCGGTCACTCCCGGTGCAGTACCGTGTCGTGACAGCACCGAAAGCGATAGCGATCGGGTCACCAAGGCTTCATTCGTTTCACGTGGAACGATCGAGCCGGATCAGGAAGCGGTTGTCGCTTCCAGCAAGCGGATGCGGATGAGCGGTCCTGCCGACGAAATCAGATGTCTTTTCGACCAGTTGATGCCCGCCGTAGAGCAGAATCCGCGGGCACGCATCTCCGATCCGGAGCAGGTCCGGAAGGAGATCCGCCATACTCTCGACGGCGCGGGCCGTCAGAAGAGAGTTCCCGGGCAGCGGTTCGAGGTCCTCGATCCTCCGTCGGACCACTTCGACATTGTCGAGGCGCAGATCCCGGACGACCTCTTCGAGGAAGATCGTCTTCTTGAGGCTCGATTCGACCAGCTTGACCTCTTTTTCATCGAGGACGATCGCGAGCGGTATTCCAGGGACTCCGAGCCCGGTTCCCATGTCCCAGATCGAGTCGACCGAAGAGGGGATCAGCGGAACAGCCTCCAGCGCCTCAAGGATATGGCGCCCGACGAACTCTTGCGGCTCGGTGATGGTGGTCAGATGGAGCCTGGAGTTCCATTTGAGAACCATGCCGTAATAGATCGCGAGGGCGCATATCTGGCCTCTCGACAGCGCGAAAGGCTCTTCGATTCCGGCAAGAATGTCCTGAATGGCTTTGAGCCTGTGAGCACTCACCCTGACTGTTGCCTCGAAATGATTTCTACGTGGATGGTCAGCAGGGATATGGCGGCCGGAGTGATACCGGGAATGCGCATGGCCTGGCCGAGCGTCTGCGGACGGACGCGGTTGAGCCGCTCTATCATCTCGTTCGACAGGCCCGGCAGCGATGCGTACTCGATATTCTGAGGGATCGACCTGCCGGCAGCCCTCGCGAGACGGTTGGAAAGATTGTCCTGCGCGTTGAGATATCCCTGATACTTGAAATCGGTGACGACCGTGGTCAGTTCCTCGATCGAGACCTCCCGCCTCAGTTCATCGGGAAGCAGACAGGCGAGGAGTTCGGAATTCAGCTCGGGACGTCTGGCGAGCTGGGCCAGATTGACGGCCTCCTGCAGGCTGACGCCGGTCTTTTCGCTGAATTCAGCGTAACCTTCGCTGCGCGGAGTGATCGTCGTTCCGAGCATATGTCGCCGGACCTTCTCCTTGCGCTCCGAGCGGGCGACGAAAGCGGCATTCCTTTCCGCATCCAGCATTCCGAGTTCGTATCCGAGCCCGGACAGGCGTTCATCAGCGTTGTCGATGCGCAGTTTGAGTCGCTGTTCGGCGCGGGAAGTGAACATGCGATACGGTTCATCGACGCCCTGCGTGACGAGGTCGTCGATCAGGATGCCGATGTAAGCCTGATCGCGCGGAATCATGACCGGATCCTGACCGGCGGTATATCGCGCGGCGTTGATACCGGCGATGAGGCCCTGTGCGCCAGCCTCCTCGTATCCCGTCGTCCCGTTGATCTGTCCGGCGTTGAAGAGACCGCGGATTCGCTTTGTCTCGAGCGACGGCCAGAGCTCAGTCGGATCGATCATGTCATATTCGATCGCGTATCCGGGTCTGAGCATGACGACATCTTCCAGACCGGGGATCTTTTTGAGTAGTTCGCGCTGCAGATCGGCCGGGAGGCTGGTCGAGAATCCGTTGAGATACGTCTCGCTGGTGTGATACCCCTCCGGCTCAAGAAAAAGCTGATGACGATCCTTGTCGGGGAACTTGACGATCTTGTCCTCGATCGACGGGCAGTATCGCGGACCGATCCCCTGGATCTGACCGGAGTAGAGCGGCGATCTCGAGATATTGTCGCGAATCATGCGATGCACGTCATCGGATGTGTATCCGATGTAGCACGAGACCTGCGGCTGCCTGATCTCTGACGTCGTGAAAGAGAAAGGAGTGGGTTTCCGGTCCCCGGGCTGCTCCTCGAAGCGTTTCAGGTCGATGGAGCGACTGTCGAGCCTCGGCGGAGTGCCGGTCTTGAGCCTGGCGATCCTGAATCCCAGATGGCGCAGATTCTCTGCCAGTTTGATCGACGGGAGCTCTCCGGAGCGTCCCGCCGGAAACCTCTGCTCGCCGATGTGGATCAGGCCGTTGAGAAATGTGCCGGTGGTGACAACCAGCGCGCGGGTCGCGAGCCTTCTGCCGTCCATCAGTTCGACGCCCCGGACACGGTCCCGATCGGTCAGGATTTCGATCACCTCGCCCTGTCGCAGATGGAGGTTGGGTATCGCTTCCAGTGTGCGCCGCATTTCGGTGCGATAGAGAGCCCGATCGGCCTGCGCGCGCGGCGCCTGAACCGCCGGTCCCCGACTCCGGTTGAGCATTCTGAACTGTATGCCCGTCCGATCGATGACCCGGCCCATGAGACCTCCCAGCGCATCGAGTTCGCGAACCAGATGCCCCTTCGCAATTCCGCCGATTGCCGGATTGCATGACATCTGCGCGATCAGATCGAGATTGAGCGTAACGATGGCTGTCCGCGCACCGAGCTGCGCCGCCGCATTGGCAGCCTCGCAACCGGCGTGTCCGGCTCCGATCACTATCACATCGAATTGTTCATCGTACTGGGCCATAATCGTTCAAAGAAATCCTGATTCTACATCCTCTGCCAAGCCGCAGACAATCCACAAGACGTTCAGACCGCCCGTCCCGCACCTAAAACATAGTCCAACAAACAACACAGCGGATCAAGTATGTACAAAGCAGCTTCTATCATTATATATATGCCGGGAGCGTGAAGTATCCTGCAGCCTGTAAAAACAGGCGAAGATTTTAATGAAGACTTATCGTAATCCGGAGAGAACATGACAGAGAAGCTGCCGTCACTGGATGAACTGCCGGTCTATCCTGGATTTCCCCCGCACTCGGCGTGGGGACTGTTCGGAGAGACGGACCAGATCGGAACGCTCAATCTGCTGACGACTGAGCGAGTCGCCGGCGCGGCGCGACTTGTCGAGCGCGGTGAGGTCTATGCTCTCAACTGGAAGCTCGAGTTGCCGGATCCGCCGCTGTTCAATCGTCCGGCGTTGAGCCACACGATCAGACGCCGGCGGCACAATGTCTTCGACGATGTGTACGACAACTTCAACACCCAGTCTTCGTCTCAATGGGACGGCCTGACGCATTACGGTCACAAAGAATACGGTTTTTACAACGGCGTCGGCGAGGATCAGATAACGGGCAAGCCGGGCACGCGCAACGGCATCGAGCATTGGGCCCGGAGGGGAATTGCGGGCAGGGGAATATTGATCGACTTCAAACGTTTCGCAGAGGCTGAAGGAATCGTTTACAGTCCCGGAGAGAGGTATCCGATCACGCCGGAGCAGCTCCGCGCGGCCGCCGAACGACAGGAATTGAAGTTCGAGATCGGTGATATCCTGCTTCTGCGAACGGGCTGGATCGAATGGTATTCTGAATTGAGTCCCGAGGAGCGGGCTCGGATCGCGCAACCGGGAGAGTTGCAAATTGCCGGGCTGGATCAGGGTGAGGAGTCTCTGCGTTTTCTGTGGAACAATCACTTCGCCGCGATCGCCAGCGACAACCCGGATTTCGAGGCCTATCCTCCGATGAAGGACGGGCAGCCGGGAGAGATGATGCACTCGACGATCATCGGTCTGTGGGGAATGCCGATCGGGGAGATGTTCGATCTGGACGGTCTGGCGGCGGCTTGCGCGGCCGACGGGCGATATGACTTCTTCTTCACTTCGGCTCCGCTCAACAAACTCGGAGGCGTGGCATCGCCCCCCAACGCTCTGGCGATCAGATGACATTTGTGCGGTCGACTTTCAGATCGCATATCGATTAATTCAAGGATGAGGAGGATCTCGGATGCAATTCTCGCGTCGCAACTTTCTGATGACGGGTCTCGCGGCAATACCCGCCGCGGGTTCGATAACGTTTGAGACCGAGCAGAACTGGCCGCAATTTCGCGGGCCTGAGGGACTCGGCATAGCCGAGGGATTTCCAACACGCACCGCATGGAATGTTGATCCCGCATCCGGGAAACCTGAAGGCATGATGTGGCGAACGGAAATTCCCGGGCTCGGCCATTCCAGCCCGATCATCTGGAAGGATCAGATCTATCTCGCCACTGCCGTACCGAAGTCGGGCAAGCCGTCTCTTCGCATCGGGACCTATGGCGACATCGGTCCGGCAAAGGATGACGAGGAACAGCGATGGCTGATTCAATCTTTCGATAAAAAATCGGGCAAGTTGAAATGGGAGCAGATGATCCGCTCGGCGAAACCATCGACGGTCCGTCACGAAAAGGCTTCCCACGCAAACACGACCCTGGTGACCGACGGCAACCGCCTGGTGGGGTTCTTCGGCGCTGACGGTCTCTATTGCCTGGATATGAAGGGCAAAGTCCTCTGGCAGAAAGATCTCGGCCGGATCAATGTCACATGGAAGAATATCGCATGGGGCTACAGCAGCTCACCGGCCATGCACAAGGACCGCATCGTGGTGCAGTGCGACGATCCGAAGGATCCGTTTGTCGCGGCGTTAAGCCTGTCGGACGGCAGCGAGGTCTGGCGCACCTCACGCAAGGGAGTCTGTGAAAACAGTTGGGGAACGCCTCTGATCCATGACGACGGCGAGCGGACGCAGGTCGTCGCCAACGGATATCCGTATATTGTTTCTTACGATCTGGCAACAGGTCAGGAGCTGTGGCGATTGCGCGGAGGCGGGGACATTCCGATTCCGACGCCATTTGTCGCCGACGGCAAAATCGTCCTCTCCAACGCGCATGGCGGCAAGGCCCCGCTCTTCGCCGTTCGCACATCCGCGAAGGGCGACATCTCGCTCACGGATGGCGCCACGAGCAATGAATCGGTCGTCTGGAGTTCGCCGAACGGCGGTTCTTATATCTCGACGCCCGTTGTCTACGGCGGCTACATCTTTCTGGCCAACTACAACGGCGTGTTGCGCTGCTTCGATTTCAAAACGGGCGAGAAAATGTTCGAAGAGAGGCTGGGAACGGATGCGACCTGCTCCGCGTCACTGGTCGCCGCAGACGGGAAGATCTATTGTCCGACCGAACAGGGAATCGTTTATGTCTTCAAGGCCGGACCGAAGCTCGAGATTCTGGCCCGGAACGATATGGCCGAACCGTGCCTGGCCACTCCCGCCATTTCACAGGGAGTCCTCTATTTCAGGACCTCGGTCAGCCTGATCGCAATAAAATAAACCAGGTATCCACGCGCCCCCGCGTGCCGGGGTGCTCTCACTCTTGGTTAGTAAGAGCGGATAACCTCGCACGCGGGGCGCGTGCGCACCTGTGGGCGCGTGCGCACCTACCTCAAATATTTGTTGAAGAATTCGAGAGTGCGCGACCACGCCAGCTTCGCGGCCTCTTCGTCGAATCGCGGCGTCGTGTCGTTGTGGAAGCCGTGCTGCTTGCCATCGTACATATAAAGCGTGTACGTCTTGTTATTGGCCTTGAGCGCCGCTTCATATGCGGCGATGCCGGCATTGACACCCTGATCGTTGCCCGCGTACTGGAGCATGAGCGGAGCAGTGATCTTCGGAACGTCGTCGGCGCTGACCTGACGGCCATAGAATGGAACGCCGGCCTGCAGATCGGATCCGAGCCTGACCGCGAGCTGATTGACTATTCCGCCGCCGAAACAGAATCCGACCGCGCCGAGCTTGCCGGTTGAATCCGGGCGGGCCTTGAGCCACTTGGCCGCAGCTACGAAATCCTCGAACATCTTGCCGCGATCGACGGTGCGAAACGCCGCTGCGCCCTTCTCGTCACTGCCGGGGAAGCCTCCGACGGAGGTCAGACCGTCGGGAGCGAAGGCGATGAAGTCTGCCGTCGCCAGCCGTCGCGCCACATCCTCGATGTAGGGATTGAGGCCGCGATTCTCGTGAATCACCAGCACCACGGGCTTTTTGCCGGATTTGGCGGGCCGCGCCAAGTATCCCTTGATCGACCCGTTACCTGCCGGGGACTCGACAGTCTCATATCCGACCTTGATCCGGTTGTCGTCGGGTTTGATCTGCTGCGCCCAGGCATAGTTCGGACGCAGGCTCTCGAAAAGCGTCATCGCCGTCAGTCCGCCGGTGGCGAATTTCGTGGCGCGATCAAGAAAAGTCCGGCGGGTGATATCGCCGTGCTGATATTCGTGAAACAGGTCAAGCAGCTCCTGCGGGAAATCGGATGCCTTCTTTCGTTCCATTCTGTCTCCTTGAGTTGATAATGACGGGCCCGGGAAAATCTCTTCCACGCCCGTGTTCGATAAGCCTATATGACTTTGATTCGTTCCTTCAACAATTCGGCGCCCCTGTCGAACAGATCCTCCTTCGAGAGCCGGCCGGCATCGAAGTCGGCCAGGATCGCACGCTGCGCCAGATACTCCTTGTTCTGGATGCCTGCCTTGCTTTGCAGCATCCGCCAGGCCTTACGTCGTTCGACGCAGAAAAGCACGAGCTGACGGGAGAGCGATCTGTATTCGATCGTGCCATTCGCTGCCTGAATCCTGATACAGACGCCGAAATCAGGAACATAGGAACGATGTTCGGGCCGCAGGTGACGCCGGTAGACTACATCCTGCTGCGTGATGCGGACCAGCATGTTTTCCAGCGGGATCTGGCCGGCCGCCTCTTCGCTGCCGATCTTTTTCAGATGATTGCGGAACCGTGCCTCGGTCGCGCACCAGTGAGCCACAGTGTAAATGTAAGGCTCTTTCGTCTCCGGGAACTTGGCCTCGTACCAGTCGCCGGAGGCCGCAGGGTTCCCCTTGAGGTCCAGAGCCTCCTGATACGTCTCGCCGAGCCTCGGATTGAAGACGAACTCTGGCACACCGCGCGAATCGCGAACCCGCTGTGCCTGCGTCAGAGACATGTCATCCGGCACGCCGTGTTCCGGCTGGCAGGTTGTGAAGCACTGCAGGAATGCCGTTCCGCGATATTCAAGACCGTCAAGTATGGCCTTGTACAGTCGAGGCGCGTTGGCGATCGAGATCTGCGCCACAAACGGCGAGCCGTGACCGCCGAGAAATGTTTCAGCGACCGTCTTCTTCTCGACATTCTTTCCCTGAGAAGCGGCGCCGAAGACATTCATATCGTTTCCGCCGAGCATGGGGGTCGAGTCCGAGTTCTGTCCGCCGGTGTTCGAGTAGACCTGGGTATCGAGCATGATCGCCTTGACGTTCGGGCGATTCTGCAGGACCACCTTCGATACGTTCTGATAGCCGATATCGCCCATTCCGCCGTCTCCGCCGACTACCCATACTTTCGGCAGCTCAAGCACTTCCTGGTCGGTCATCAGCGCATCGCTGAAATGAACGTATTCATAATATTCCCGCGGAGTGATGACTTCGTGCTCGCGCTGGAGCAGGGCGTCGACAAGCCTTTCGGGAATGACAGACCGGCGACCGTGATCGACGATGAAGCTCTCGCCCAGCAGCCATCCCGCGGTGATGCCGTCCTGGAAGAGCGAGTTCATCCACGGATACGGATGTGGATTGTTCGGCGGGGTCGAGCCGTAAACTGTATTGCATCCGGTGTGAGCCGCCATCGCCATGACAGCCTGTCCGTTGGCCAGACGCCCGTCCACCGGTTGCAGGTGTTTGTGGTTGAACGCTTCCTGCTTCAGCACCGCGCTCAACGCGCCGATGATCTCCCGATCCGAAATCGGCCCGTGAGCGGCGATCCGGGCCTTCGTATCGTTCTCATCCTCGCCTCCCAGTCCCATCAGCAGATGAGCGACGGTCCGGACGAAGAGATCGTATTCCTCACTGTTGCGCTCCTTCAGCTCACTCAGTTTCTCCGCTCCCGACTGTTCGATCAGAGCCGCCTTGGCCATGAAGCGATCCGCTTTGGCATGGTAGATCGGACGCATGTAGGCCTCAGTGACGGCTGCGATGGCGCGCAGGATGCTCTTTTCACCGCAACCGGCGCAGGCGCCGTCGCCTGATACCAGCGCATCATAGTTTCGGCGCACCATCAGCATATTGCGCAGAGCGGCGGCCTTTGAGTCCTGCGGCCTGGCATCGTTATAAAGCCCGAGATACTTTTGAGGCGTATCGGGAAGAAGGTTGAGGAAGGCCGTGCCGGTCTCGTGATCGGCATTGACCTCTTCGGTCTCCTGGACCATGCGCAGCGCCTGATGATCTCCGCAGGCCGTCACGCATGCCGCGCATCCTTTGCAGAGGTCGGATACGAAGATCGAAAAAATCCCGCCCGCTCCCGCATTCTTCTTTTCAGGCGAGGCGAAGATGGCTGTGACTTTCTGATAAGCCATCGGGATCTTGGCGAGAACATCGAACAGCTCCTGTTTGGCCTCGGCTGTGAATCCGTTGACCTCATTTGTCACCTGTCGAATCAGATCAGGCAGCGACGGGCCGCCTCCGGTCAGCCCGTTGCGCATGAGCTCACGGGTACGGCTTTCGATCTCCGGCAGCAGTTTGAGCATCTTCGCCCGTTCGCCGGAATCTGAAACGTAATTGGTGATGGCCGTCCGCAAAAGCGTTTCAAGGTCCTGCGCGCAATTTGGAAGCGCGGTGTCCGGACAGACCGAAATGCACTCCATGCACTGGGTGCAGTTTTCGGGAATGTAGAGCGGCGTTTCCCGCCGGGCAACATATTTTGAAGCAGTATCGCCGCTGGCGGCGGCCATGACGCCAAGAGCTGACAGCGGAGAAGCCGGCTGATCGTATCCGAGCCCGGCGCGGAACAACTTGTCGAACTGCTCGATCTGCGTCAGCGGCGTTCTTTCCATTTGTCCATCCGGAGCTGCGTGAGATCGACAACCGCTTCCACAAGAATCTGCACCGAGAATCGGCAGAATAGGCTGTCCGCGCAGGGTGGAGCGATCAGGCGCAGCCATCTCTCCGACCTTGATTTCGCGGACACGCTCGAACCCCTGCGTCATGACCTCCATGTTCGATTCGACGACGGCATCGCCAAGGCGACTGAACTTCTTGACGTACTGCTTATGAACGACGTCGCGGAACTGGTCGTAACTGATGTTGAATTCAACCAGCAGCGGCGATACCGCGAAGAAGGCTCCCAGAAAGGCGTTGCCCTGCATGCGCAACTGAAGATCAGCGCGGCTGGTTGCCTTCCTCGCAATCCGGAATCCGGGAAGGGTGAAGACGCGAATCTTCTTTTCTATGATCTGATTTCTCGCCCAGAGCGGCAGGCGCTCCCAGGCCTGTTCGCCTTCCTCCTCTGACTCCCAGACCAGGCAACCGCCTTCGGACATCCCGTCCAGCGGGTTCGTATGCGTGAAGGCCTTGGGATCGCAGCAAAGCACCACGTTGACGTGTCTCAGGTCGCAATTGACCCGCACCCGCGCCGGCGCGGCAACCATGAAATACGATGTCGGCGCTCCCTTTTTCTCCGACCCGTATTTCGGGTTGGCGCTGATGTGAATAATCTCCCTGGGATTGCCGAACTCATCGACCATCCTGTCGCGCTGGAACAGGAAGTCGTTGAAGTCGCCGATGATCGCACCCAGATTCTTGCCCGTAGTGATCGCTCCCCAGCCGCCGATCGAATGGAACCGGACGGCGATAGCGCCTTCCGGCAGCAACGACGGAGTGTCATCCGACCTGACTTCATACGGGTGATCGACACCGAGCACCATGAAGGATGCTCCGTCAGCGGCCAGCTTGCCGTCCTTCCGCGAGCGCTCGCCCACGGCGTATTCGTATGCACCGAGAATATGTTCCGGCCTGAAATCGCGCGAGCCCAGACCGTACACACCGTTGAGCAGCCGCGGCATCTGCTCGAGCGGCGGCAATCCGGCTTCACCCTGCAACGCCTTGTTGAGGGCCGTCCGGATATCGCGCCCCATCGGATTATCGCCTGCCATCGGCTCGTCGGTTCGCTCGAGAATGATGACGTTCTTCTTTCCCGCCAGCGCCTCGATCACAGCCGCTTCCGGAAACGGACGTATGGCATTGAGGTGAATCGAACCGACCTTCGCTCCCCGATGCTCGCGCAGATAATCGACAGCGGCCTCGATGTTCTCCGCTGCCGAGCCGAGCGAGACGAAGACCGTCCCGGCATCCTCGGTCCTGTACTTCGTGACCAGACCGTAGTAACGCCCCGTCAATTCGCCGAATTCGTGATAGGACTGCTCGAGAAACTCAAGGATCGGCTCGGTGAAGTTATTGCGGCGGGCGACGACGCCCTGCATGTAGTGCTCCTGATTTTGAACCGGGCCGAGCAGGACAGGATTCTTGAGATCGATCATAGCGGGCACGCGCCTGCGCCGGGGACCGAAGAGCATCCGCTGACTCTCGGTCGGACAATCGATCATGTCGTCCGGCGCGCCGAGGAACCGGCGAATCAGCTCCGCTTCGTGCTTGTAGAATGTCCGTTCCAGATGCGAGGTCAGAAAGCCGTCCATCACGTTCATGCCCGGCGTCAGGCTGAGTTCGGTGACACGTCGAAGAATCAGCGCCTGGTCGGCGGCCTGCTGCGCATCCTTGCCGAATAGTATGATCCACCC
>CALBSU010000386.1 GCA_937967285.1 uncultured Acidobacteriota bacterium | reverse complement strand
CGATAGAACAATTGTTGATCTGGCGCCCCTTCAGGGCGCGTATGGTGCGGCACAAATCTCCCGGGGCGGCGCGCTGCGCGCTTGCCCCGGGCTATTTTCTGTCGCCCCTGTCGGGGCGGATACAGGTCAACTCTCATCTGATAAATGTCACTGCGTAACATCAGTTACTAATAAACAAACCTGACGGTCAGGAACGCCGACCACAGGTTGGGACGACTGGCGCCGCAGCCGAGCGGCGTGCCGTCGCAGTTCGAGGTGTAGATATCGGTAAATCCCCGCCCCGGCCTGAGTCCGGCCGTGCCTCCGGCGATGACGATGTTCTCGTTCAACAGCGGCCGGTAGATGAATCCGACGCCCAGGTCATGCCCGATCTCTTTCCTGATCCCCGGCTGGAAGAGCACCAGTTGAATCGGCTCAGTCCGGTTCAGGCGAATGTAGTTGTAGTTGATGAAACCCCGCAGTTTCGGCGTCACGTCGATGTCGATTCCGGCGTTGTAGATGGTCGTTCCCGGATTGACGAAGCTGGCCTGACCCTGAATCTTGCTGCTTCGCATCGACGGGATCAGGCTGCGCGGCTCGTTGAGCGCCACTCCCGTCTGCGTCAGCCGGACGCCCTGCGAATTCCAGAAGCTGAACTTGCCCCCGGCGAAGTTCGGATTGTCGAGGATCGCGTCGAATCCGCGCGCCGTGCCGTCGGTCGGATCGGCGTCGCCTGAAGTGTAGAAGACTGAGGCCTTGTATCTCAGCCAGTCGAAATCTATCGAATACTCGACCGCCGCCATCTGCGCGTTGATGCTCGTGCCGCGCTGAGCGATCGGGTTGAAGCTGTCGCGCCCGATCACCTGATAGAGCGCGTGCGTTATGTTGTGCCGCCCGAAATGGCCGTCGCCCGACCAGCCGAAATAACCCGACCTGACGCGGTGCGGAGTGACAGTCCCGATCTTCGCCGGCCGGACCAGAAATCCGTTCTGGTCGAACTCGGTGGTCGCCCGGTCGTCGCTGTAATGCAGGCTGAACTGTGTCGTGTATCCGAGGACGAATGTGTCCTGGCGGTAGATGTTTGCGATGTAGACCTGCTGGTTGCGGAAATCGGTCTCCCTGAAATTGATCGTGTTGAGCTCGCTGTTGGTCTCCTTCTCGAGCATGTTGAAATACGCCAGGTTGTACTCCCAGCGGTTCGAGCCGAAATTTCCGAAGAGCCTCGCGCCGAGGTTCGAGTCGCTGAAGATGAATCCGCGAAAATCGCTGGTGAAGGGCTGAACTCCGACGCGGATCGAGGTGAAGTCGAAGTTGGGCGAGCGCCCCTTGCGGCTGCCCTTGCCTCGCAGGAACGGAAAGAGCTTCGTCGTGTCGCCGAGCCGGTATTCGAAGAAGACGTCCTCGATCGAATTGAAACCGTCGACACGATTGGTGCCTCTGCGGACATCGATGTTGACGATTCCGTTCTCGCGCACGTTGAGCACGTTGATGTTGGCGATCCCCGTCACGTGAAAGCGCCAGTCGACCGGTTTGAAGTTCGCGTCGCCCTTGAACAGATCGAAGCCGAAGATGAAGTTCTGGTTGAAGAGCTCCTGCCGTCCGCGGCCGAAAAACTCGAAGCTGCCGGGTTTGACGGTGCTCACATCCGACGGGACCGGCAGCCGGCGCAGAACGACGGTGCTCTCGCTCGCCAGCTTGACATTGAGAAAGATGTCGTCGCCGATGACCGGATAATCGCCCTTGAGCACATTCTGGCGATAGGGGTTCTCGATCTCGCCTTTGGCGAATCGAGGATCATCCGGGATCCCGATCCGCCAGCGGTCCCTGATGATCATGAATTCGGCGTCCTCGGTCAGCGACGGACGCTTGTCGCGGGAAGGACCCGCCGCCCCGAGCGGCTTGTCCTGCGATGTCCGGACATTCGCCGGCACGGGCTCCTGTGGCTCGGGCTTCTTCTCCTGCGCGGCTGCCGGCATGCAGATCAACAGAACACAGGAAATGAGCAGTAGTAGATGACGGGACGGGATAGTCACGGGCGCTCCTGCGGGGGAACCGGCACGCGAATTTCGCCGGGATCACTCCGGGATTTCTGCTGACAAAAAAGACAACGAAGTAAAATTCGCTTTATGCCGGGGCATTAATGCAGATAACAGACTGCTTCGATTCGGGCCCGACTCAATTATCCGGGCAAGATTCGTGGGGCGTTGATAGCACAGGTTTTCCGGTTAAGTCAATCTTTTGTTCCGGAGGCCTCCATGAAGACGAACTGAGGATTTTTTGCTTGCAGTAGACTGGTCATAGGGCTATATTTTGGCCGATTTTCTGAATTAACCTGCTCTATTATTCCCTGCGCCCCCTGGTTTCATAACCGAGGAAATTAGAATGCAGCCTCGTTTCCGGATTGACCAATCTGTAAGGAACTATCGGACGATCGTCGCGGTCCTGCTGATCGCATTTGCGTTGCCGGCGGGAAGATACTTCACGTCATCCGGCGCAGAAAGTGCGGGGGCCGCCGAGGTGGTCAGCGTCAACGCGGCCAGTTATCTGGGGCCGCTGGCGCCCGGGTCGATCGCCGCGGCATTCGGAGCGAACATGGCGACGAGGATCGAAAGCGCGCAGTATCTGCCGCTGCCGTTCGAAATCGCCGGGACGCGCGTCAGGCTGATCGACAGCCGCGGCGCCGAGCATGCGGCTCCGCTCTTCTTCGTATCGCCGGGACAGATCAACTATCTGGTGCCCGAAGGGATGGCGCTCGGCGGCGGGCGCGTGATCGTGACGATCAACGGAACACAGGTTTCTGAGGGCGCTCTGCAGATCGTCGAGAGTTCGCCCGCGGTCTTCACATCCAGCTTCACCGGACGCGGACTGCCGGTCGCACTGACGACCTTCGACGGCGCGAGCTATGACGGGGTGGTCAATCCCGACGGATCGGCGCGGCCGGTCAGCCCCGGCAGCGCATGGCGGCCGAACTACCTGCTGCTCTTCGGCACGGGGCTGCGCCATTCCGGCAACCTGCGAATCCGGATCGGCGGGCAGGAGTTGACGCCGATGTACAACGGCGCGCAGGGATCTTTCGCCGGACTGGATCAGGTCAACGTAGCGCTGCCGCCGAACCTTCCGGGCGGACTGACCGACATCGTCATCACATCCGACAACCGTTCGAGCAACATCGTTCAGCTTCGGATTCAGGGAGAAGCCCTGGCGACGCAGGCCGGCCTGACGCAGAGCGACGTCGAGACGATCATCTCACAGGCGGTCGGCAAGGCGCAGGAACTGGGCCGCCGCATCACGGTCGCAGTGACCGACAAGGAGGGGAACGTTCTCGGCGTCTTCAGGATGACCGGGGCGCCGGCGACGACACGCATCGGAGCCTTCAATCTTCAGACCGGAGCGAAACTGAAACCGGTCGATGCCGACGGGCTGCAGGATGTCGATGTGCCCGCTTCCTTCGCGGCGATCTCGAAGGCCGGGACGGCGGCTTTCTTCAGCACGCAGGGCAACGCCTTCAGCACGCGGACGGCCAGCTTCATCGTCCAGGAGCACTTCCCGCCGGCGATCAAATTCCAGCCCTCGGGTCCGCTCTTCGGAGTCCAGTTCTCGCAGCTCCCGTGCAGCGACGTCAAGATGCCCAATCTGCCGCTCGGCCTGGCCGGCGACCCGGGCGGAGTGCCCGTCTACAAGAACGGACAGGCTGCCGGAGGCGTCGGCATCGAGGGCGACGGTTTCTATTCGATCGACATCGACGCTTCGGACCTCGACCAGGCGCCGGAAGAGGTCATCGCCGTAGCGGCAACGAAAGGTTACGAAGCGCCTTTGGACATCCGCGGCGACCAGATCCTGGCCGACGGGATCCGGCTGCCTTTCGTCAACGCCGCGCAGACCGGCGGCAACGCACCCGCCTTCGGCTCGCTGCCCGGCACGGTCGATCCGCTCTTCCCGGTCCGCGGCGCTGCGGCCAGCCTCTTCACGCCGCTCACTCTCGGCGGCATCCCCGGACGCGTCGATCCGCGTTACTTCCCGTTCAAGAACGGGACCGAAGCCGGTCCCGGCAGACTGACCGCGGCTGAAGTCAACACGATCATCACTCAGGCGACCCAGCAGGCATACCGGACGCGCGCCGCAATCCGCCGGCCGCTCGGCTCGCCCGCCGAGGTCAACATCGCCGTCGTCGACACCAACGGAGTCGTCCTCGGGCTCTTCAGCACGCGGGATGCACCGATCTTCGGTTTCGACGTTTCGGTTCAGAAGGCGAGGACCGCTGCATTCTTCAGCAATCCCAACGCGGGAGCGCTTCTCCGGACCGCAGAGGGCGGCAAGTTCGCGAAATTCGCCGACGCGGCTCTGGCCGACGGGCTCAAACTGGACGGCGCGTTTGCCTTCAGCGATCGCGCCGGCGGATTCCTGAGCCGCCCGTTCTTCCCCGACGGCATCGACGGAACGGCCAACGGACCGTTCTCGAAACCGATCGATATCTGGAGCCCGTTCAATACCGGATTGCAGTCGGCGCTGGTCAAAACCGCGCTGGTCAACATCCTGAGCGGCATCCCGGCGGCAAGCTGTACCGCCATCCCGAGTCTTCCGAACGGAATTCAGATCTTTCCGGGCAGCGTCCCGCTCTATCGCAACGGAGTGCTGATCGGGGGAATCGGCATCAGCGGAGACGGCATCGATCAGGACGACATCATCGCTTCGGCCGGGAGCGTCGGATTCGAGGCGCCGGAAGCGATCCGCGCCGACCAGATATTCGTGCGCGGCGTGCGGCTGCCCTATGTCAAGTTCCCGCGCCATCCGAACCTGTAACAAATCGCAAAGCCCGCGAAGATAGCAAAGGGGTTAAACGCAAAGGATGCAAAGGAAGCAAAGATTTTTAAGCTGGTAATTGATTGAACCAGCTCCAATTCGGCAAGTAACCAATACGGGATAATCGGGATTGTTTTATACCTGAAACCTTTGCCACCTTTGCAGGCTTTTCGATTAAACCTTTGCGTGCTTTGCGATTTAACTTTCAACCGGGCATGAAACGAATCACCTTCATCTGCATACTGCTTTCAGGACTGCTGCTCTGGGTTGCGGCGAGCGCGCCGCAGCGGCGCCCGGCCGCTCCGTCGAAATATTCGAAGTTCACCCACAAATCGCATGCCGGACAGGTCAAAAGCCTGATCGACAGGTCGAAGACGATCGAACTGGACTGCGCGTACTGCCACGGGAACGCTACGCGGGACAAACTGGGTAAAGATCAGCACGATCTGGCCTCGATCGGATATCCGAGTCACAGATCGGGCCTCCCCGACCAGAAGACGCATACTGCATGCACCGAATGCCACGCATTCACGGGATCGGCCATGCCGCGCGAAATGTGCGCGATCTGCCACGACAGGCTGACCGTCAATCCGAAGCAGATGGCGACCAACATCCGGCGTTTTCCCAATCCTGCCGGCGGCGGAACGTCGCAGTTCTACGATTACTACTCGCACGCCGAACACGTCGATTTCTTCGAGCAGTACGCCAAAGGGACTCCGCTGGCTGGGCGGATAAAGTTTTTCGACGCGAAAGCCGATGCGACGGCGAACAGGAAGCTGGACAAGAACCGGTATGAGTGCGCATCCTGCCACGTCCGGCATGACGCGCCGGTTTCAGTCGCAGGGATCGAGTTCGGCCCGGGCGTCAAGATGGGATCGCCGGGCCATCCGGAATGTTTCGTCTGCCATTTCGACGAGAAGATCGTCTCGCCTCCGAAACCGGACAAGCCGAATCCGAAGAACACCTTCGCCACCAACTGTATCGGCTGTCACAGGGATGCCGGCAGACCGCCGCGCGACGGACGGCCAATCAAGGGATCGGAATACGCCGCGCTCTTCTTCGCCCGGACCATCGTCAATACCGAATTGAATCCGAGGAATCCGGCCGTCAAAAAGCCTCCGCTGCCGTTCAGTCACAAGACGCACGACGAGAATGTCGGCAAATCGGTGCAGGACTGCCTCTCCTGTCACGCCACAGGCAAGACGGCTCAGACGCGCTCGGATTTTTATCTCGAAGACAGGAAGACGAAGGAGAAACAGCCTCTCCCGATCAGTTGCATCGAATGCCACAAGAAGGAGATGCAGACTAAAATCGAAGGTCAGGTCACGCTCGAAAGCGCGAAGTGCAACTACTGCCACTCGCTGAAGACGATCCGGGATCTGGCAGCCGCGGCGCTGCCGCCGGAAAACCATCTCAGAAAACCTGCGCCCAAACCGGCGCCACAGACGGCAACACCACCGGCTGAGACGACGAAACCGCCCGCCGGAATGTAGACCGATTCGAATGAGAACCGATAAACTGAAATTCGCCCTGATCCTCGCAATTTTCTGCTTCGCTGCCCTGGCCGGAAGGCAGACAGCGACGGCCGTGATCCGGCCGCCACAGGGAGAGAAGAAGGCCGTCAATTACGAGAAGTTCACGCACAAGTCGCATTCCGGCACCGTCAGCGTCCCCGGGACCAATCACGCGCGCGTGCTCAACTGCGATTCATGTCACAACCGGCGCGAGCAGATCGACGCCATCGTTCCGACCTCCGACCGCAACCGTTCGCTCGGACTCAAATTCCCGAGCCACAAGGCCTGCGTCGAATGCCACGTCCAGCAGTTCACCTCGTCGCCGCCCGCAACCTGCACCATCTGTCACGACACCGGAAAAGGGCTGACGGCGCGGCCGCCGCAGCGCGACTATCCCCGGCGTTACGATTTCAACGCTCTCTTCGACGGCAAACAGCACGAACTGCACGCCGGATACAAACTGCCGGCCACAGGCAAAGCGACGGACTGCAATTTCTGCCACAAACAGGATGCCCGGCCCGCCGTTCTGACAATTCCCTCTCACACCGAATGCTTCGCCTGTCATTCTCCGTCGAGCGGAGATCCGAAAGGCTCCGTAAAATCGGACTGCCGCTTCTGCCACACCGAGATGCAGCCGGAGGTACAACCGTTCTCGGCGAAATATGTCAGCCGCGCTTACGGAGCGCTCTTCACGCACAAATCTCACGTCGCTTATGTGAACAGCAAGTGCGACGCCTGTCATACGATTTCCGGCGGATACAACCAGCCGGCGCCGACATCTCTCAAGGTCAAACAGCACGCCACTCCGGCTCAAAGGAGCGGCCGCGGATGCTTCAGTTGTCACGACGGAGGCACCCACTACGGCCGCAAGGTCTTCAGCGGAGAGCCCGGCAGCGAGGGCGGAGGCTCGTGCCAGAAATGCCATACGAGGGACGATTTCAAAGTCATTCCGAAATAGTTTCCAGTGATCTTTGTTCCTGATTAAACGGACTTCCTGATTCCCGGCTTTCTACTTTTTACTTTCTACTTTCTACTACTCCCTTCTCATCGCGGTCATCGGATCGATTCTTGCGGCCCGGCGGGCCGGAATCAGGCAGGCCAGCAAAGCGACGACCGCCAGCGTCAGTGACACAGCCGCGAAGGTCGCCGGGTCGGAGGCATCCGTTTCGAAGAGCATGCTTTCGATGATGCGCCCCAGCGCCAGAGCCGCTGCCAGTCCGATCGCCACTCCGATCAGCGCCGGTATCATTCCCTGTCTGATGACCATCCGGCGCATATCGCCGGTCCGGGCTCCGAGAGCCAGGCGAATGCCGATCTCGTGCGTCCGCCGTGTGACAGAGTATGAGATGACGCCGTAAATTCCGACGGTCGCCAGGGCCATGGCAATGGCGGCGAACGATCCCAGCAACCACAGGTAGAGCCTGCGCTCCGACATCGTTTCGGCGATCCGCTCTTCCATTGTTGCGATGTTGTATACCGGCTGGCCGCGGTCGACCGCCTGAACCTGGCTGCGAATGGCGCCGGACAGGCTCATCGGATCGACAGAGGTTCTGACCAGCAGCCCGAAGCGGGACATCGGAAATTGCAGCGAGGATACGTAAACGTGCGGAGCCGCCTCGTCGTCGAGACCCGATTGTCGGATATCTCCCGCGACCCCGACGATCGTGGCCATCGCGTCATCGATGGCAAGGCGCTTGCCGATCGGGTTCTCGTCCGGCATGTACCTGGCGACGAAAGACCGGTTGACAAGCACTGCCGGCGGCGCGCCCTCCGCATCGCTATCCGACAGGGCCCGTCCCTGCAGAACGGGAATGCCCATCATTCGGAAATAACCGGGACTGACGATACGGAAATCGGCGAGCGGATCGTCATCGAGCCCTTCCGGTCGCCCCTCGATTTTGAAGACCGAAATGCCGCGCCTGCCGGAATACGGAGGGTGATTGACCACTGCCGCGGATCGAACGCCGGGCAGCGCCGAAACGCGATCAAGGACGGAGGTTTGAAATGATCTGATCTGCGAGTCTTCGCTGTATTTCGTCTCAGGCAGCGCCAGTTCGACATTGAGCATACTCTTCGGATCGAAGCCCGGCTCCACGTCGAGCAATCGCCAGAAACTTTTGAGCATCA
>CALBSU010000385.1 GCA_937967285.1 uncultured Acidobacteriota bacterium | reverse complement strand
TTTCTACTTTCTACTTTCTACTTTCTACTTTCTACTTTCTACTTTCTACTTATTTTTTCCTGAACGAATAGAGTCTGGCGGGCCGGTGAGCGCCGTCCTTCCGGGTTTCGCTGAGTTCGCGGATCTTTCCCTGGGCGAGGACCTTCTTGCGGAAGTTGCGTTTATCGACGGGTTTCTGAAGGATGATCTCGTAGACGCGCTGGAGTTCGGAGAGCGTGAATTTCCGTGGCAGCAGTTCGTAGCCGACGGTGGTCCATTCGATCTTGTTGCGGAGGCGCCAGACCGCGTAATCGAGGATCTTTTTATGATCGAAGGCGAGCTTCCGGCTGTTTTCGGGATCGAAGACGGAGAACCAGCGGGCGTCGATGGCATCGGTCGCGGCGCGTATGCGCTGTCTGTCGGCGTCGACCAGAGCGAAGTAGGAGACGCTGATGACACGACCCCGCGGATCTCGTCCCGGATCGCCGAAAGTGTAGAGCTGTTCGAGGTAGACGCTGGTCACGCCGGCCTCTTCCTGCAGTTCGCGGGCGGCGGCATCCTCGAGCGATTCGTCGATTTCGACGAATCCGCCGGGGAGCGCCCAGCAGTCCTTGTACGGTTCAGCGCCGCGTCTGATGAGCAGCACCTTGAGAGCGTCATCGGCGATCGTGAAGATCACCAGGTCGACCGTCACCGACGGGCGGGGGAATTTGTCGAGTGATCCCATTTCATCTCCGATCCAGCAGAGCAAGCGCCTCATCTGTAGTGATGAATTCGACGCCCGCATCCCGCAATCTGCCGAGAGCCTCCTGAGTCGTTTGAGCGGCCACTCCGCTGATCGCGTCGCTGACCGCGCGAACGCGGGCGCCTCCGGCGGCCAGTCCCAGTCCTCCGGCGATCACGCAATAATCGGTCGCCACCCCGAAGAGGATACAATCCGTGTCTCTGAAAACTCCGCTCTGTCTCAGGCCGTCGAGCCATGGATTCGAGAACGGGTCGAAGACCTTTTTGCCGATGATGTAGTGCTTTCCCTTCTCGATCGTCGCCTGCGGATCGGGCGTCGATCCGGCCGGTATTTCGACGCGCGGCAGAGCGGGCAGATCGGGAAAGATCCGCTCGGCTCCCGGCGTCCCGTTGACGCAGTGGGGCGGAAAGATCTCGAATTCGGCATCGTCGGGATCGTGAGTGCAGCGCGTCGAAATCGTCGTGGTCCCGCTCCGGCCGGCGCCGCGCAGCAGTCGCTCGATATTGTTGCGGATAGCATCCGCGCCCGGAACGTAGAGCGCTCCGTCCTCGTCCATGAAATCCCGCTGCGTATCCACATCGAAAAAGATCATCGTCATAACTCTTCATCCTTCTTCAAGACGGCCCTGAAGGTCAGGAAGTGGTCGTCCGTGAAGACAACGAAGACCACCAGCTCGAGGCTGCTCCGCGGGTGATCCTCTGCGAATTGGCGGACGGCGCCGATCATCGCCCCGGCGCATTCGTCGACGGGGAAGGCCGCAACGCCTGTTGCGAGGGCCGGAAAGGCGATCGACCTGATCCCGAGGCGGTCGGCGTGGAGCAGGCTGCTGAGCGTCGCATCGCGAATGATCCCGGCGCTCGAATCCGTGCCCGGCTTCTTCGGCACCGCCCTGTCCTCGTCGCGATAACCCATTGCGGCGGCGTGGATGACGTATCGGTTGGGCAGGTTGCCGGCCGACGTGACGACCGCCTCTCCGAGCCGGATCGGACTCTGCCGGACCGCTTCATCCTCGATCACCTGACCGCCCGCGCGCCGGATCGCCCCGGCGACACCCGAACCGAGCCAGAGCTCCGTGTTTGCCGCATTGACGATCGCGTCGATGTCCGGTTGATTCGTGATGTCTCCCTGCCGGATCTCGATCTTCATCTCAGGCGCCCCCGTTCCCGCCCGATGTGAGCTTCTCCAGCAGATCGACTCGGGCCCGCTCGAGCTGCTCGCTGTACGCAACCGGAAAATCCTCTGCGTCCCTGAAGGCCCTGCACGCAGCCGGCAGGCGACGTGTCTGGTCGGCCGCGCGCGCCCGCGAATCATCCAGACCGGGCAGTTTTCCGATCAGGCGCCCGTCCCGCATGACAGGCGTAAGCAGAGGTTCCGCCGGAGAATGATCCTCGCTCGCGATCGCTATCGTATCTTTCAGAAATGTCCCGTCCGGCGAAGAGTGGCGCCAGACCTGCTTGCGCAGAGGGTAGGTGGCCTTCTCCCGGCTCAGCTTCATCTTCGGATCGTGACTGTGGTCCCGATCGACCTCGACCATCTTGTAGACGCCGCCGAGCGCCGGAGCGTCGCGCGATGTCGAAAGCTCCGTCCCCACGCCGAACATGTCGATCCGCGCCCCGTCCTCCAGCATCCGCTCGATCTTGAATTCATCCAGATCGCCGCTCGCCAGTATCTTCGTCCCCTCCATCCCGGCTTCGTCCAGGATCCTGCGCACCTCGATCGACAGCGCCGTCATGTCGCCGCTGTCCAGCCTGACGCCCTTCAACGCCGGTCCGAACCGCGTCGCCAGACGTGCCGCCTCGATCGTGTCGTAGGTGTCCAGCAGCAGCGTCGTGCTTCCGGGAAACGTCCTGAAATATGCCTCGAATGCCTCGACCTCCCGCTCGAACGCCATCGTGAACGAATGCGCCGCAGTCCCGAAGACGGGCAGTCCGAAGAGCTTCCCGGCCTCCACGTTCGACGTCCCGATGCACCCGCCGATGTATGCCGCCCGCGCCGCCGCAATCGCCGCTCCGAACCCGTGACACCGCCGCGCTCCGAACTCGATCACCCCTCGCCCTTGCGCAGCCTCGACTATCCGCGCCGCCTTCGTCGCAATCAATGTCTGAAAATTGATCGTCGCCAGCAGATACGTCTCGACGATCTGCGCCTCGATCAGCGGCGCCGTCACCCGCAGCAGCGGCTCACCCGCGAACGCCACCGTCCCTTCCGGCATCGCCCATACCTCGCCACTGAACCTGAATTCACGCAGATAATCGAAGAACTCATCCGATACCCCCGCGAATACCGGCAACCCTCGCAGATACTCGATCTCTTCCCCGTCGAAACTCAACCCGCTCAGATACTCCAGCGCCTGCTCAAGCCCCGCCGCCACCAGATACGACCTCTCCTTCGGCAGCCTCCGCACGAAGAGCTCGAAACTCGCCCTCCCCACCCGACCGCTCGCCAGATACGCCGCCGCCATCGTCAGCTGATACAGGTCCGTCGCCAGCCCCGATAACCGCTCTCTCCCGCTCGCACCTTCTCTCATATGCCTCGACGCTCTTCTCTTCTGCTTAGTGTAGAAAGTACACGAAGCATATCCTGATCGCGTCGGGGAGTCAAACGGGAAGAGGGCGGGGTTTTGACGAGGCGGCGGGAGCGGGGGCATGATTGGAGAACATTCGTGAGGAATTGAGCGTAATGAGAGCAGGTGTAATTGGAAGCGAGGAGGCAGAGAGATGAGCATATTCGATCAGTTGCGAGAGGCGGCGCGAAAGACGGCGCAGGATCTGGATGAGAAACTGGATCTGAAGACGAAGATTGACGAGGCTGGCAGGGTGGCCGGCGAGGCGGCGAAGAAGGCGGAGGAGACGATCACGCAGGCGGCGGCGGAAGCGCGGCAGCAGTTCGAGAAGATGGACCGGGAGTATCAGGTCAGCGAGAACGTGCGTGAGACTGCGGACCGGGCCGGCGAGACGATCCGTCAGGGGACAGAGGATTTCTCGAAGGCTGCCGAGGATGCGGCGAAGGAGGTCTTCGGAAGCGCGAAGAGTTATTATCACCGCGCCGAGCAGGCCTACAATCTGGGTTCGAGCGGGGCGAAGCTGACCGAGGCTGCGATCTCGGGATACGAGAAGGCGCGAATCTGGGTCAGGGAGAATCCGGGCAAGACGGCAGTGGTCACCTTTTCGATGATCGCGGGCGTCCGGGCGGGATCGGCGCTGCCGGGGCTCGGGGCGACGATCCTCGGAGCGGGCGGAGCTGGAAACTGGTTCTTCCACAGCGCTCTGCCGGTTGTCGGGATCCGCAAGCTGACTGAACGATACGATGAATACCTCAGGGAGCAGGAGAAGCGGATCGCCGAAGGGCAGATGGACGAAGCTGAGAAGGCGCGGATCGAGTTCCAGCGCAACATGACGAAATATGTCGGAGCTCCGCTGCTCGGCGCCTTCAGCGTCGCGGCCGGTGCAACGATGATCGGAGCGGCTTTTTCCGGAGCGACCCTGACTGGATTTCCGGTCAGTCTGATCCTCGGAGCAAACCCGCTGCTCAACGGGATCTGGTTCTTCGCCAACGGCGTGGTCTGCATCAGCGAAGGCTATAAATTCTTTATGATCGCACTGGCCGACCAGGAAGAGGTCGAGCGGGTAGTCAGGGAGATCCGGGGCCTGCTCCCGGCGGCCGTCTGAATAACCGCATAACTCAATATTTTTTTGACGCCAAGGCGCCTTGGCGTTAAAAACCCAGCGAGTAGTAGATTTTCAGGGTGCGAGACGGGAGATCTTCCAGTTCCCGTCATTGAGCGAATAGAGGATTCTGTCGTGGAGGCGGCTTTCGCGTCCCTGCCAGAATTCGATCCAGTCCGGTTTGAGGATGAATCCGCCCCAGTCGGGCGGACAGGGGATGTCGCCGTCGCCGAACTGCTTCTCCAGTTCGGCGATACTTTTTTCGATGACTTCACGCCCGGCGATCTCTGAACTCTGCGGCGAGGCCCAGGCCCCGATCTGACTGCCGCGCGGCCGCGTCTTGAAATACTCCTCGGATTCCTCACGGGAGACCCTGTCGATCAGCCCCTCGATCCTGACCTGCCGGTTGAGGGCCGGCCAGTAGAAGGTCAGCGCGCCGAACGGATTATCGCTCAGTTCGAGGCTTTTTCGGCTCCGGTAGTTGGTGAAAAAGACGAACCCATTTTTGTCGAATCCCTTGAGCAGCACGATCCGCCCCGATGTCCTTCCGTTCGGAAGCGAAGTCGAGAGCGTCATGGCCTCAGGATCGGGCTGGTCCACCTGCATCACCTCCTGAAACCAGACGTGAAACTGCTCGATGGGATCGGCCGATACCGATACTTCAGTCAACGGATGCGATACGTATTCCCGTCTCAGTTGAGATATGATCTGAGATAAGTTTTCCATAATGACAGCTCCGTGAAATATTAATGCTGTTGACCCTGACTTCAACCATAAGTACACTGCACAACGTCGGCCGGATCTCCTCACTAAAGTAACCGGGACCGACGATCTGATGCCGCAAGACGGCCCGATGATAAAACCCACACTGGTATCGTCGAATCGAATAATATAATAGATCGTTGCACCTGTAATTGTCTCTCGAATGTTTCATCGTCCGCGATTCGGCCTCCCGTTCCCGAAACGCTGATTGACGGCGACCGCAGTTTGTCCGACCCCTCTGACCCGAACAGGTAAATCTCCGCTTGAAAATTCAGGATCAGTTGCCAGAGAAGCGTCGGTCGATGACAGGCCGGCGTAAGATTAATGCTGGAGGGGGGATCCCCGTTCCGCTCAATTTAGAATGGGTCCGGATATGATGTTGAATAAATTCGGTCAATTGCTCGAAGAGAAGCGCAGGCAGGCAGAACTGACAGTACAGGAACTGGCATCGATCAGCGGAATCTCCGCGGATCGAATCGAGGCTTTTGAAAACGGATCGGGCGAACTTCCAAATTTCGATACCTGTTATCGGATAGGGCAGGCTATCTCATCGCGCAGCGGCCAGATGTTCGTGCTGCAGGATCTGTGGCAGGCGCTCAGAACGGACAAACTCGAGGGAACTCCGACCACTGAGCTCTATTTCGTCCATTGAAGTCGGCTGGATCAGAAAAAGGCCGGACTACTGACAGTCATCCGGCCTCGTATCGTTTGCGGAACGTGCGGCTCAGTACCTGTTGCCGCCGCGTCCGCCGCGGTCGCGGTTGTAACCGCCGCCGCCGCCGCCATAACCGCCGCCGCGCGGTCCGCGACTCTCCTTCGGTTTGGCTTCATTGACCGTCAGTGCCCTGCCGTTCACATCAATTCCGTTGAGTGCCTCGATCGCGGCGTGGGCCGCCTCGCTCGTTTCCATCTCAACAAACGCGAATCCGCGCGAACGCCCGGTGTCGCGATCTGTGATGATATTTGCTGATATGACCGCTCCAGACTGACTGAAGAGATCCTCCAATTCCGCTTCCGCCATGCTGAACGGAAGATTGCCCACATACAATCTAACTGCCATGTCTTTTCCTTTATCTATCTGGAAAGAAGCAGCCCGGGAGGTGACAGAATGAACTCCGGCACACATTTATCATCGGACAGCTTGCTGATATCCGGCGTTTTGGCAGGTAACCGGCAAATGACTGAAGACATTCTGACTGCTTCTCTCGTGTTTCTAACTTTCCTGCTCTCTAACCACCGATAACGCGAGCCGATCAGAGTTTTTGACGGATCACCTCTGATGATAGCGAGTAGGCACCCTCAACAGATCTCCGGAGATCCCGCGCAAAGGTGCAATCCTTGTCAGAAAACCCGGAGAAAACTCAAAAATTATATTCACCGGCAGAGTTAAAAGCAAATATTTCATAGTTTTATGCCTTAGAGCCGGTTGAAGCCATCCTGCGAGAATCCGACTGAGGATGCTCCCATCCTGTTCCTGAGCGCCTCGAGGAGCGGGAGGTGTGCCTCGGGAGTCATCCAGTCGGAAAAGCCGTGATCGAGAAGGATCTTCTCCATGCCCAGACCGGCGCTGCGTCTTCCGCAGGCGCCATCGCCGTGGACGAGAGTATCGACGATTGCCCGCTCGGTCCGCGAGGCGATCAGTTCGGCGAAATCAATTGGATCGCACGGCAGGACGGGGCTGATCGCGGCCTGAGTCCGGATGCCGGCGCGTCCGAGTTTCTCGAGGCACTCAAGTCTCCGTT
The DNA here is from genome assembly GCA_937967285.1 of uncultured Acidobacteriota bacterium. Taxonomy (GTDB): domain Bacteria; phylum Acidobacteriota; class Blastocatellia; order RBC074; family RBC074; genus JADJXM01. Next base: position 6,450 of record CALBSU010000385.1, on the reverse strand, counting down.
CGATGCTCGGCGAGGTCGGAGTGATCTTTCGGCGCACCTCATCGCGATTTGTTTCGATGGTCAGGCTGACGGCGACGCGGTCTCCGAGCGCCGAGAGCAGATCCAGGTCGCGCAGAACCAGCGGCGAGCGGGTCTGGACCACGACCAGCCCGAATCCGCCGCTTTCACTGAAGACCCGCAGGATTCCGCGCGTCAGTTGCAGGCGCGCCTCGGCGCCCTGGTAGGGATCCGTCGCCGTACTCATGAAGATGCGGAGCCGGCCGTAAAGCCCCGCCTTATCGGCGCGTTCGAGTTCCCGCCGGAGCAGTTCCGGCGCGTTGACCTTGGCCTTGACCCATTCGCCCCACGGAGCGCCGGCGAACCGCTGGATCGGCATCGCCCGAACGTAACAGTACGGGCACGAATTGCGGCCGAAAGCGCACCCCTGATAAGCGTTGAGCGAGTGCGTGAAGCTCGACAGGTAACCGCCGGTCTGCGTCAGGATCGACTTGGCCTCGTACAACTCAAGCATAAGAAAAGTAGAAAGTAGAAAGTAGAAAGTATAAAGTATGGCCGCCGATATCAGAGCGTCAGCGAGCGCCAATACAGCGCCCATCACTTCCCAACGGAGCGAACATCATGATCACCAGGAGAACATTCATGCGCGGCGTAACCGCGACCGCCGCGCTTGCCAGATTCGACGAAGCCGGGATGTCGGCGGCTTTTGATGCCGTCGGTCATGTCTCCGGCAGGACTGCCGATGAAGTGGCGCGGGACGAGGACTTCTGGTTCGAGATCCAGCGCGCCTTCACCGTCGACCGGACACTGGTCAATTTCAACAACGGCGGCGTATCGCCCTCGCCGCGCGTCGTGCAGGAGGCCATGCGGCGGTATCTGGAGTATTCGAACTCCGCGCCGGTCTACACTATGTGGCGCGTTCTCGATGCTCAGATGGAGAACGTCCGCCGCCGGCTGGCGATGGCCTTCGGTTGCGATCCGGAGGAGATCGCCATCACGCGAAATGCAAGCGAGGCGCTCGAGACGTGCCAGCTCGGACTGGACCTCAAGCCCGGCGATGAAGTGCTGACGACGAATCAGGACTATCCGCGCATGCTGACCACCTGGCGTCAGCGGGCCGCGCGGGACGGCATCGTCCTGCGCGAGGTCTCGTTTCCGGTTCCGCCCGAGAGCCCGGACCAGCTGGTCGAGATCTTCGAGAAGAATATCACGCCGCGGACGCGGGTTCTTCATTTCTGTCACATCACGAATCTCTCCGGACAGATCTTCCCGGTCAAGCGGATCTGCGAGATGGCGCGACGGCGCGGCATCGAGGCGATCGTCGACGGCGCGCACGCCTTCGCGCACTTCCCGTTCAGGCATGCCGATCTGGACTGCGACTTCTACGGCACCAGTCTGCACAAATGGCTGCTCGCGCCGTTCGGGACGGGATTTCTCTATGTTCGCAAGTCGCGGATTCCCGCGGTCTGGTCGCTCATGGCCTCTGAGGAGAGGAACCGTGACAACATCCGCAAGTTCGAGGAGATCGGGACGCACCCTTCAGCCAACGCGCTGGCGATCAACGAGGCGCTCGATTTTCACGAGGGGATCGGCCCGGAGAGGAAGGCCGCGCGGTTGCGCTATCTCTTCCACAGCTGGGCCAAGCCGCTCGAGACGCACCGGAAGGTCAGGATTCTGACCAGCTACGATCCGCGCCAGTCGTGCGGCCTGGCGCTGGTCAATATCGAAGGCATCCATCCGGGCCGGCTGTCGGATCATCTCTTCAACAAGTACCGGATCATCACGACGCCGATCGTCCACAAGGAATTTCAGGGCCTGCGCGTGACGCCGAACGTCTACACCACCATGCGCGAGGTCGAGATGTTCGTCCGGGCGATGGAGGATGTGATTACGAACGGCCTGCCGGCCTGAGGAGGCAATAATGGTTCTGATGAAGATCTCCTACAGACTGCGAGCGCATCACGTCGCCACCTACGATCGCGTCTTCGCCGAACACACGCTGCCGCTGATCCGCGACCACGGATTCCGTTTCTGGGGAATCTGGCGGACGATCGTCGGCGATGCCCAGGAATATCTGGAGCTCTGGGAGTTCGATTCGATCTCGGAGTTCGACGAGAAGTGGAAAAGACTGATGGCCGATCCGAAGCTGCAGGAGATCTTCGAGACGACAGGCCCGATGGTCGAGGACGAGAAGATCGCCCTGTTCGAACCCGCTCTGCCGGGAGAGCGGACCATCAGCATGCGTCACTGATTATCGACCGCGAAGAGGATCGCCAGAGCAAGGCCGAGCATCAGATTGAAGGCCATGAGCGTGGTCGAAAGGGCATGCAGCCGGTTGAATTCGACCCGGCGCGGATCGTCCTTCGGCACGCGGTCGATGCCGGCCGGCATGCCCGCCCGCAGCTTCTCGAGTTTTCCGGAGACGACCAGCCCCGAGAAGACCGCCAGACCGAGCATGATCAGCGCGATCACGTAGCGTGTAACTTCAGAAGCATACAGCCGGGGGACTGCCGCCCACCTCATCGCTCCGGCGGCCAGAATCAGTATCCCGCAGGCATACATCACCGGATGGAAGCGGCGGAGGATCATGCCGAAGGTCTTTCCGGCTCCCTCGCGCGATGTTGCCGTCTGGAAGATCGCCGGCGCGGCGATGAATGAGAGCGCAGCCATGCCACCGACCCAGATCGTGATGGCGACGATTTCGATGATGGCGGACCAGGTCACAAGACTTCTCACGTTCGATCTCCTCGCCCAGAGCTTACAGGATCTGCCGGATAAATGACCAGCCTTTCCGTATCGCAGCGTACTTACCGGCCGGCGCGTCCGTTTTAGAATCGGTCCCTGCGAGTTTATAATCGGATGTATCCCGGACATGACCCGCAGAGAGATGGAAATTAGGAGATTACGAGATGCTGATTAACCGGATCCCGCGCCTGATCGCGGTGCTTTCACTGATGACGATCCTCGTTTCGATGACGATGATGCCGCGTGAGCTTCAGGCACAGGAGCAGAAAGAGAAGAAACCGATGCCGCAGAGCAAGAACGATCTCTTTGAAGGCGAGGTCAACGCGCCGGATTTCACCGCGGGGCTGGAATGGCTCAATACCGAGAGACCGCTCAGCATCCGCGAACTGCGAGGCAAGATCGTCCTGCTCGATTTCTGGACCTACTGCTGCATCAACTGCATGCACATCATTCCCGATCTCAAGAAGCTCGAGGCGAAATACTCCGATCAGCTCGTCGTGATCGGAGTGCATTCGGCCAAGTTCACGACCGAAAAGGGCACGGACAATATCCGCCAGGCGATCCTCCGCTACGAGATCGAGCATCCGGTCGTCAACGACAAAGACTTCGATGTCTGGCAGCAGTATGGCGCTCGCGCATGGCCGACTCTGGTCCTGATCAATCCGAAGGGCAAGATCGTCGGAACCCACTCCGGCGAAGGCATCTACGACATGTTCGATAACATCATCGGACAGATGGCCGACTATTTCCGGTCCCAGGGAACGCTCAATGAGAAACCGATCGGCTTCAAACTAGAGAAGTTTTCCGCGCCGCCGAGCCTTCTCAGTTTTCCCGGCAAGGTCCTGGCCGATGAGAGGTCGAACCGGCTCTTCATCTCGGATTCCAATCACAACCGGATACTGATCACGACCCTCGACGGGAAAGTGACCGAGGTCATCGGCGACGGCGAGATCGGCGCGAAAGACGGTTCGTTCGCGGAAGCGGAATTCAACCATCCGCAGGGGATGGCCCTCGACGGCGAGACGCTCTATGTCTGCGACACCGAAAATCACCTCATCCGCCGGGTCGATCTGAAGGCCCGAACGGTCGAGACCCTCGTCGGCACGGGACAGCAGGCGCGCCAGTTTCTGGTCGAAGGCGTCGGGAGGGATATCGCGCTCAACTCGCCGTGGGATGCGGTGGTTCACGGGGGAATGGTCTACGTCGCAATGGCCGGGCCGCACCAGTTATGGGTGGTCGATCCGAAGACGCGCGAAGCGAGAGTCTACGCCGGCAGCGGACGCGAGAACCATATCGACGGTCCGCTGCTCGAATCCGCGCTCGCCCAGCCCTCGGGCATCACGACCGACGGCAAGACCCTCTATTTCGCCGATTCCGAGGTCAGTTCGATCCGCACGGCATCGCTCAAACCGGACGGGTTCGTCGGCACCGTCGTCGGCAAAGGGCTCTTCGATTTCGGCGATGTCGACGGATCGGGCGACAAGGTCCGCCTGCAGCATCCGCTCGGCGTCGCCTGGCTCGACGGCAGGCTCTATGTCGCCGACACCTACAATCACAAGATCAAGATGATTGACCTCCGGAGCGCGGAGAGCAGGAACAACTCTCCGGTCTTCGAGACGCGAACTCTTGCCGGGACGCGCGAAAGAGGCATCCGCGACGGCGATCGCAAACAGGCCCAGTTCAACGAACCGGGCGGCATCACCGCCATCTCCAATGCCCTCTTCGTCGCCGACACCAACAATCATCTCATCCGTCGGATCGATCTCGACTCGGGCCGGGTCTCGACCGTCGAGCTCAAGGGGCTGGAAACACTGACTCGCCACGCGACCCGCAAATTCCGCGGCAGGCAGGTCGACGCAACGAAACAGACCATCGCTCCCGGAAAGAGCTCGATCTCGCTCTCCTTCATCCTCCCCGAAGGCTACAAGTACAATGCCGGCGCTCCGTTCTACCTGGCTTACAGGACCGGAAACGACAGGATCGTCAAAATCACCGACACCGAGACGGCACGCAATTTCAGCGAACCGAAGTTCCCGTTCGAGATCCCGCTGCAGGCCGAAACCGGCGAAACCACCGCGACCATCGACGCGATCATCTATTTCTGTAACGATGAGAAGGAGAAGGTCTGCCTGGTCGACAAGATCCGAGTCAATGTCCCGCTCGAGGTCAAGGCCGGCGCTCCCGGGATGGCGAAGATCGAGGTGGCGGCGAAAGCACAAGGGAAATAGAAAGTAAAAAGTAGAAAGTAGAAAGTAGAAAGGCGCTCTTCCTGCATATCGCAAATTTTATGGAACCTCCCTAAATCGAAGGCGAGCTACTTTCTACTTTCTACTTTCTACTTTCTACTTTCTACTTTCTACTTTCTACTTTTACCATTCCATCGAACGATCCCACGCGAACTGTTTGAGCCTCCACAGAAGATTGTCCGATAATCTGCGGCCGTCGGAATAAGAGATATTGGTTTTGACGTGTTTCGTGCTGCGCATGCCGGGGATGACCGTGCTGACTGCATCGTGGCTGAGCGTGAAGCGGAGGGCGAGTTCGGCCAGGCTCTCGGCCTCGTGACTGAGCAGCAGCTTGAGCCGCTGAACGCGATCCCAGACCTTCTGCTTGCGGTCTCCGCGGAAGAACCAGGTTCTGAAATCGGTTTCGGGGAAGACAGTCTCAGGAGTGACCGATCCGGTCAGTCCGCCTTCGTCGAACGGGACGCGGGCGATGACTCCGATGTCGAGTTCGCGGCAGACGGGGTAGAGATCGTCCTGCGGCGCCTGTTCGAAGATATTGTAAATGACCTGGACCGTATCGATATGGCCCTGACGGAGGGCCTTGATCGCGTTCCACGGCTGGTAATCGTTGATCGAGAGGCCGATGAATCTGATCTTGCCCTGATCACGGAGTTTGTGGAGCGCCTCGATCCAGTCGGTCTCGTCGGTCCAGTTGTCGTGCCAGACGTGGAGCTGCTGGACGTCGATCGTATCGATGCCGAGGTTGCGCAGACTCTGTTCGGTACACTCGGTGATGTATTTTGCAGTGAAGACCTCCTGGAGCGGTACATCGCGTGCGGGCCATTGCCGGTTCATCGGCGGGATCTTGGTGGCGACAAAGAGCCGTTCGCTGCGCGAGCGGACAACTTCGCCGACGATCCTCTCGCTGTGGCCGTCGCCGTATGCCAGCGCGGTGTCGATGAAGTTGAGTCCGAGGTCGATCGACAGGTTGAGCGACCGTTTCGCCTCTTCGTCATCGCCGCCCGTCCACTGAATTCCGCCGATCCCCCACGCGCCGTATCCAATCTCCGAGACCTCGATCCCGGTCCTGCCCAGCTTGCGATATTTCATGTTCGCTCCTCTTAGATTAATCTCCGGTAAGATGATATCAATTGAATCGATTTTATTCACTTCGCTCAACCCATTGTCAAGGTAATCGAATCTGAGAGGGCAGGCTTGAACATCCAGGATCTCTTCAAACTGGCGGGCATACTGATAGTTGTGATCGGGCTGGCATTCAGGATGCGGACGACGATGGTGGTGGCTGTGGCGGGGCTGGTGACGGGGCTGGGAGCGGGGATTCCGCTCTTCTCCGATCAGGGCCTCTTCGCCGGAATTCCGCTGCTCACCACGCCGGGCAGGACCGGCCTGATCGACATGCTGGGCAAGGCCTTCGCCGACAACCGTCTGATGACGCTCTTCATCATTACGCTGCCGGCGATCG
>CALBSU010000384.1 GCA_937967285.1 uncultured Acidobacteriota bacterium | reverse complement strand
AGCGGCGCGTACACGCGCCGCACTCCACATAGTCAGCCTGCGAGTTTAGTGAAATGCGCGGAGGCGATAAACTGCGCGCCGAGATCAGAGAAATGTGAATTGACGTAGCGGTGGACTTCGGCCGGAGTGGTCAGATTGATGACGTGAGCCGCAAGCGTCTGCGCGTCTTCCAGTCTGATCGAGCGGATGAGCCTCTTGATAGCCGGAATGGCGCTTGGAGTCATGCTCAGATCGAGCAGGCCGAGACCGACCAGAATGACCATCTCGGCCGGATTCGAGGCCATCTCGCCGCAGACATTGATCGGAATCTGCATCCGGTGCGCCGCGTCCGCGACATACTTGATCGCACGGAGAACCGCAGGGTGCATCGGATCGAAGAGGTTGTTGACGTTCTCGTTGCCGCGATCGACCGCCAGCATGCTCTGCGTCAGGTCGTTCGTCCCGAGGCTGAAGAAATCCGCCTCGCGCGCCAGCGGCTCGGCCAGAATGACCGCCGCCGGAACCTCGACCATGACCCCGATCTCGACATCCTCTTCATGCTTGATCCGCTCGGAACGAAGCTCCTTTTCGACACCGGCGATGATGTGCTTCGCCTCTCGGACTTCATCAAGGTTCGAGACGAACGGCAGCAGGATCTTGAGCTTGCCATGCGAGGCCGCGCGCAGAATCGCACGGATCTGCGTCCTGAAGATATGCTGGACATTGAGCGAAAGCCTGATCGCGCGCATGCCGAGCGCCGGATTGCGCTCCGGCTTGAAACCGTCCAGATGCAGCTTGTCGCCGCCAAGATCAAAGGTTCTGACGACGGCTCCGTCGCGGCCGCTCATCTCGGCCAGAAACTTGTAGGCCTCGTACTGCTCGTCCTCGGACGGCAATCCGTTGACGGCCTGTGAATAGAGGAACTCCGAACGGTAGAGTCCGACGCCGGCCGCATTGTACCGGTTGAAGCCCTCGATCTCCTCGATCAGCTCGATATTTGCGCGCAGGCGGACCTCCTGCCCGTCGAGCGTGACGGCCGGCAGTTCGCGCTGCTCCATGTCGTGGAGCTGCTGCTGTTGCTGACGCTCGCGCTGCTCGGTGTAGAAGAGGTAGGTTTCAGGCGACGGGCGGAGGATGACCGTCCCGGTCGTCCCGTCGATGATGATCGTCTCTCCGGAACGCACCCGCGCGGTTATCTCGCGCAACCCGACTACCGCCGGCAGGCTCAGCGATCGCGCGATGATCGAGGTGTGCGATGCCCACCCTCCCGCGTTCGTGACGAATCCGAGAACCTGCTTCGGATCCAGATCCGCCGCCAGAGACGGAAGCAGATCGTCGGCGATGATGATCGCGTTCTCCGCCATCTCGTTCAGATCGCGCGTCTTGGTTCCTGAGAGTATCTTGATCAGACGGTGCGAGACGTCAGCGATGTCGCTCCCGCGCTCGCGCAGATAGTCATCGTTGATCTGACGGTAGATCTCGAGCATATGCCCGGTCACGTCCCGGATCGCCCATTCGGCATTGGCCTGATTCTCGCGGATGAAATCCTCGATCTGCCGCGAAAATGTCGAGTCGCGCAACATCAGCAGATGGGTCTCGAGAATGTATGCCCGCTCGGAACCGAGCGCCGCCCGAAACCGCTCGGTCGCCTCGAGCACCTGCGTCTGAGCCAGATGCAGCGCCTCGCGAAACCGCGTGATCTCGGCCTCGACCTGCTCGGCCGGCAGAAAGACGCGGACGATCCGCCCCATCGGATCGTCGACCAGAAAGGCCGTCCCGATCGCCACTCCATGGCAGACGCCGATCCCCTCCAGCCTGATCTCCTGCGGTTTCCTTGAAACGCTTCTCATAGACTTCAATTCTACCAGATCAGTCCTCGCCGAACTTGTCCTCGATCAGACGGCAGAGCGCATCCAGCGCTTCCTGCTCGTCGTCTCCCTCGACGATGACCTCGATCAATGTCCCCTGCGTCGCCGCCAGCAGAAGCACTCCAAAGATGCTTTTGGCATCCACCGTCCGGTGCCGCGAGCCGCTCCGCGCCAGCAGAATGTCGCTCTGAAAATTGCCTGCCAGCTTGACCAGCTTGGCCGCCGCCCGCGCGTGCAACCCCAGTCTGTTGGTGATTGTCAATGTCCGCTGCTGCATACTCAGAATCGACCGGCCCGCTGCGGGAAACCGGAAATTCTCGTTCCGGCCTCCTCCTCAGGCCTTCCCCGTGGACAGAACCTCGCTGGCCAGATAGATGTTCTTCTGTCCCTGATCGCGGACGCGTCGCGCGATCAACGCCAGATCCTCATCCTCCTGCTGCGCCGCCAGCTTGATGATCATCGGAAGATTAACCCCGGTTATCACCTCGATCGGCGCGTTCCCCAGAAACGTACAGGCGATGTTGGTCGGTGTTCCGCCGAACATGTCCGTCAGCACCAGCACGCCGGTCCCCTGATTGACGCGCTCGATCGCCTTGCCGATCTGCTCCCGGGCGCTCTCGACATTGTCATGCCAGCCGATCGTCACAGCCGTGATGTGATGAATGTCGCCCACGATCGTCTCGGCTGCGCTCAACAGCTCAGTGGCCAGATTGCCGTGCGTAACTACGACCCCTCCAATCAGTGGCATAACTCTCCTTCGTCACTTCCTGACGTCACGATGAGTGACGTGCGCCTGATGGCCCCCGGTCTTCAGGTGGCGGTAGATGTAATTGGCGATGGCCACCGAGCGGTGCTTGCCTCCCGTGCAGCCGATCGCGACCGTGATGTAGCTCTTGCCCTCGCGTTCGTAGAGCGGGACCAGATAATCGAGCAGATCGATGAAGCGACGGATCGTCTCCTGCACCTCTTCGCTCCGGTCAAGGTATTCGAGCACCGGCTGGTCGTTTCCGGTCAACTCCTTGAGTTCCGGAACGAAATACGGGTTCGGCAGGAACCTGACGTCGAAGAGCAGATTGGCGTCCATCGGAACGCCGTACTTGAAACCGAAACTGAGTACGGTGATCTCGGTCTGAACTTCCTGGTTTTCCGGAGCGAAGCGGTTCCTCAGCCATCCGCGCAGGGTGTGGACGTTGTGGTCGGTAGTATCGATCACGATATCGGCGAGATGACGGATCGGTTCGAGTTGCTTCCGCTCCTCTGCGATCGCTTCCGGCACGCGCCCCTCGCCGAACGGATGCGGCCTCCGCGTCTCGCTGTACCGGCGCTGCAAAACTGAGTCGCTGGCCTCGAGAAAGAGAACCGTCATATCGAGATCGTTGCGCGCCCTCAATTGAGCGAAAATGCCGGGGAAGGTATTGATAAATTCGCGCTCCCTGATGTTGATGCTGAGCGCCGCCCGGGTGATCCCGGACTCCTCCATCTCCAGCAGGTGCACGAAATTGTTGATCAACTTGACCGGGAGATTGTCGACGCAGAAATATCCCATATCCTCGAAGACGTTCATCGCCGAGGACATACCGGACCCGCTCAACCCCGTAATGATGATCAGTTGAGGAATCATTAATTGGGCGTCATGGTTCGATCAGCCCGTAGTTTCCGTCCTTGCGCTTGTAGATGACCCCGATCCGGTCAGTGTCGGCATTGCGGAAGACGACGAACTGTTCTTCTGTCCCCTCGAACTTCAGAACGGCCTCCTCGGGAGTCATCGGTTTGACCGAATAACGTCGCGAACGGATGATGCGCGGAGCCGGACTGGCCGGCTTGACCGGCGGAACCGGGCTCGGCGCGACTCGCGAGGCCGAAGTCGCATGATGCTTGCGGTCGATCATCTTGCCCTTGACCTTGACCACCTGCTTGCGCAGCTTGTCGACCGCCTGCAGGACCGAGTTGTACATGTCTGTCGTGTCGGCCTTGCTGGTCAGCGAACGGTCGTTCCAGTGCACCACGATCTCAGCCAGATGACGATGATGTTTTTCGACACTCAGAATGACATGAGCGCGCGTGGCGCCCTTCAGAACACTGTCGATCTTCTTAAAATTTTCGGTGATATGTTTTTTGATGGCAGGCGAGACAGTGAAATTTCTTCCCGTGTACTCGATTTTCATTAATATGGGCTCCTTTTTGATTTATCAGGAAGGGCGGCCTGATGGGCTTCAGACCACCTGCCGGCGTTCTCTCGATCCTGGAATCTTCATCTGATCACGATATTTGGCGACGGTGCGGCGCGACAGCTTCTGCCCCTCATCAGCCAGGCGGGCGGCGATCTGGTCGTCGGTCATCGGTTCGCGGGGATCCTCCGCCGAGATCATCTTCTTGATCTTGAGCTTGATGATCCGCGTCGAGACCTCTTCGCCATCGTCGTTGCGCATCCCTTCGGTGAAGAAACGCCGGAGTTCGATCACGCCCTGAGGAGTATGGGCGTACTTGCCGTTGACCACGCGCGAGACGGTCGAGAGATGCATCCCGATGTCTTCAGAGATATCCTTGAGCATCATCGGCTTGATGTGTTCCACGCCCTTGTCGAGAAAGTCGCGCTGGCGCTCGACGATCCGCTCGCATACCTTGTAGATCGTCTGTTTGCGGTGTTCGATGTTCTTGAGCAGATCGACCGCCGAACGGAAACGATCCTTGATGTAATCGCGGGTCTCCTTCGAGGTGTCCT
>CALBSU010000383.1 GCA_937967285.1 uncultured Acidobacteriota bacterium | reverse complement strand
AAGGCGGTACTCCATGCGTACTCCATGTATAGCGTTCCTTGACTGTGCCGGGCTCGGATTGAAAGAAGAATCAGACTGTGGAGCGATGACGGGAGCGGGGCGAGTCTTCTATCAATTGAATTCATCCGATCCTGCGGGCCGGATGAATTCAATTTCCATGTTGAAGGAATCAGCGCGCCGTTTAGCGGCGTCTGCGTCCGAAACTGCGGGAGGGTTTTCCGGAGACGTGAGCCATGAAGGCCGTGCCCCCGAAATCGGGCAGAACGACGCGCTCGATCGGCTTGCCGGTCAGGCGTTCGATCGCGCTCATCGAGAGCTCCTCGATCGGCGAGACCAGCGTGACTGCCTTGCCTGAGTTGCCGGCGCGACCGGTGCGGCCGATCCGGTGGACGTAATCTTCCGGCGCTTCAGGCACGTCGTAATTGATGACCTGCGAGATAGCATCCACATCGATGCCGCGCGATGCGATATCGGTGGCGACCAGCACACGGTGGCGTCCTTCCTTGAAACCGCGCAGAGCAGCCTCTCGCTCGGACTGCGAACGGTCGGAATGAATCCGGCTGACCTTGTGCTCCCTTGCCGTAAGGATATGCGAGAGCCGCTCGGCGTCACGCCTCGTTCGCGTGAAGACCAGAACCCTCGAATGATCCTCGTTCTCGAGCAGGTGAAGCAGCAGGGCCGTCTTCGATTCCCGCGCGACAGGATAAGCGAGCTGTTCGACTTTCGCCGCCGGCCGGCCGGGCTTGCTGACTTTGATCAGAATCGGTCGACGCATCGTCGATCGGGCGATGTTTTCGACGTCCTTCGAGAAGGTCGCCGAGAAGAGCATCGTCTGGCGTTTGACCGGAAGTTTTTCGAGCACCTTGCGGACATCGGGCCAGAACCCCATGTCGAGCATCCGGTCGGCTTCATCGAGCACCAGCATCTCGATGCCGGAAAGATCGATCGACCGACGTTCGATATGGTCGATCAGGCGTCCCGGAGTGGCGATCACCACCGCCGGAGAGTGCTTCAGACCGTCGAGCTGCTTCTTGATCGACGCTCCGCCGACAAGAATCACAGACTTCAGTTTCTTTGAGATGTTGAGTGACTGGTAGTTGGCCTCGATCTGAATGGCCAGCTCTCGGGTGGGCGCGATGACCAGCAACCTCGTTCCGGGTCGCGGCACCGCCATCATCTTCTGAATTGCCGGCAGCAGAAATGCCGCCGTCTTTCCCGTTCCTGTTTCGGCGCATCCTATGATGTCAGCGCCATCGATAACCCTCGGTACGGCCTCCCGTTGAATCGGGGTTGGCTTCTCAAATCCAAGGGACTCACATCTCCGGACTAACGCCGGGTCGAGTCCCAAATCAGAAAAATTCATGTAGTTCCATTTCCAGGCGCTCAAGTCAGAACCGAGCGCGCATTTTCCATCAATACACGAAAGGGCCGGCCGGCCCTTTCGTGTACCTTATTAATTCTCAGTAGCGCGAGCGACCGCCGCCGAATCCGCCGCCGCGACCGCCGCCGCCGCCGCCGAATCCGCCACGACGGTTGCCGCCGCCGCCGCCGAATCCGCCGCCGCGATTCTCACGCGGACGGGCTTCGTTGACCGTCAGGCTGCGCCCGTTGACTTCCTTACCATTGAACTCGGCGATAGCCGCGTTGCCTTCCTCCGAAGTCGCCATTTCGACAAACCCGAAGCCGCGCGAACGACCGGTGTCCCGATCCTCAACAACTGAAGCCGATTCAACGGTTCCAACCTGAGAAAACAGATCACTGAGCTCCTCGCTCGTCGTCTGGAACGCGAGGTTGCCGACATAAAGTTTCATTGACATTTGATTTGGACCTTTCCTTAAAGGCTTAAGAGAAGCTTCGAATCATGCTGGCTTCGCAGAACGGCGGCAGCGAAAGCTCGTTTTCGGACGCCCTTATGAGCAGCTTCTATAGTTAATAACCAACCTGCTCTCGACTATCTGAAACGACTCCGCTTACCTAAACGCGGGGGCGCATCACCGTTGATGCGCGAGAGAAGGACTAACAGGCTCAAATATGCACCATGGATGAAATAATTACAAGTGCCTTGAAAATAAAATTTTCGAGGGGGAAAGGGGCGGTCGCGCAGACCGCAAAGGTGGCAGAGATTGCCGGATAAGATCAGTGTTTGCTGTTAGTGCTCTGTAACATTAGTTTTTGAACTTTTGAATCGCAAAGAACGCGAAGGAGGCAACGGTTTCTATGGGTATCATTATCCGGACCCCACCCACTGGGCATTAAACCGGGTACTGATCTCCAAATAAACCTTTGCCCCCTTCGCGTCCTTTGCGGTTAATCCCCTTTGCCTTCTCTGCGGCCTTTGCGATTATCCCTCTCAGCGTGCTTTGCGATTAATCCTTCTCATCAAATTCATGATGGCGGTGTACTGCTATCTTCTTCCGGTTGAGACGCTCGAAGCGGTCGGAGCCGCCTTGAGGTATTTGTCATACCAGGCGAGGTATCTCTCCATGC
>CALBSU010000382.1 GCA_937967285.1 uncultured Acidobacteriota bacterium | reverse complement strand
GAGATCGAGGTCTATTCCCTGCCGCGCAACTATCCTCTGAGCGTCAAATCGAAGATCGAGTCGATAACGGCCGCGGATCTTCAGAAACTTGCGAGAAAGATGTTCGACGCGAATGCCCTGACCGTTTTAATCAGCGGTAGGATCGAGGAGCCATCGAAGACGACCCCCTGAGATCCGGCATTCGAATTTTGATTATGGGGACAGATATTGAAGTTAAAGACGCCCCGTCGAACCGGATACCCAATCCGGAATTCAACGGGGACGGAAAGCGTGAAGCGGTTCGCGCAATGTTCGCCGAGATCGCTCCGAGGTACGATCGCCTCAACCACCTCCTCTCGATCAACATCGACAAACTGTGGCGACAGTTCACGGTCGGCAAACTGATGGACCTGCTCAGCCGGCCCGACGCGATCGCGCTCGATCTGTGTTGCGGAACGGCCGATCTGACGCTCGAACTGGAGAAGCATGCGACCGTCATCGGGTGCGATTTCTGCCACCCGATGCTGGTGATCGGCAATGAAAAGATCGCCGATCGCAAGTCCGGGAGAGCGGTCCTGACCGAAGGCGACGCTCTGCGACTGCCTTTCGCCGACGGCAGTTTCGATGTCGTGACGATCGCATTCGGGCTGAGGAACCTTGAGAACGTCGAGACGGGGCTCGGCGAGATCCTGCGGGTGCTCAAGCCGGGCGGCCGCGCGGCCGTGCTCGAGTTTTCGCGTCCGGTTGTGCCCGTCTTCAGACAGGCCTTCGAGTTCTATTTTCATAACATCCTGCCGCGTATCGGCGCGCTGATCTCGGGTTCGAGCGGCGCCTATACCTATCTGCCCAGATCGGTCAGCAATTTCCCCAACCAGAAGCGGCTGGCTGAAATCATGCGGAGCACAGGCTTTACGAATGTCAGGTATCACAACCTGTCGGCCGGCATAGCGGCGCTGCATCTTGGTGAACGTGCATGATCGACCCAATCGGATTTTTCACTGACAGATTCAATATCACTGAATCGGAGATAGAGAAGCTGCTCGGGATGGCGCTCTCGAAGGGCGGCGATTACGCCGATCTCTATTTCGAGTACACGGTGCTCAACAGTCTCGGGCTGGAAGAACAGATCGTCAAATCGGCCAACCGCGCCGTTCGCCAGGGTGTCGGAGTCCGCGTGGTATCGGGCGAACGGACCGGTTTCGCCTACTGCGACGGCATCGAATTCGAAGCGATCGGCAAAGCCGCGGTGACGGCGGCGCATATCGCCGACAGCGCAGTCGCGACCGGCCCGGTCAATGTGACTCAGGGAAGAGCGGAGCATGATCTCTATCCGATCGCGGATTCGCTGCACGAATCGCCGCTCGAATGGAAGATCGAGCGTCTGCGGCGCGTCGACCGGACGGCCCGAGGATTCGACAAGCGGATTCGCGAAGTACAGACGAGCATCGCCGACGAATACAAGATCATCCTGATCGCCACCTCCGAGGGCGTCCTGATCGGCGACGTTCAGCCGCTGGCCAGGATGCGCGTGATGTGCATCGCGGATGACGACGGGAATCTGCAGTCCGGCGTGTCGGGCGGAGGCGGCCGGGTCGGCGCGGAGTTCTTCATCGACGGGCTGATCGATCATTACGCATCCGAGGCCTCGCGTCAGGCCGTGGTCCAGCTCGAGGCGACAGACGCCCCCGCGGGGACGATGGAGGTGGTGCTCGGCCCGGGCTGGCCCGGCATTCTGCTTCACGAGGCTGTCGGACACGGACTAGAAGCCGATTTCAACCGTAAAGGAACGTCGGCATTCAGCGGGCTGATCGGACAGCGTGTCGCCAGCGAACTGTGCACCGTCGTCGACGAGGGGACAATCCCGAACCGGCGCGGCTCGCTCAACATCGACGACGAGGGCAATCCGACATCCCGCACCGTGCTGATCGAAAACGGCATCCTTCGCGGATACCTGCAGGACAAGCTCAGTTCCAGACTGACGGGCGCGGGGCTGACCGGCAACGGGCGCCGCGAAAGCTATCGCCACATGCCCATGCCGCGCATGACCAATACCTACATGCTCGGCGGAGAGAGCACGCCGGAGGAGATCATCGGATCCGTCAGCCGCGGTCTCTACGCCGTACAGTTCGGCGGTGGACAGGTCGACATCACCAACGGCAAGTTCGTCTTTTCGGCCAGCGAGGCATATCTGATCGAGGACGGCAAGGTGACACGCCCGGTCAAGGGAGCGACGCTGATCGGAAACGGCCCCGACGCACTGACCAAAGTGACCGCCGTGGCCAACGACCTGGCGCTCGACGAAGGCGTCGGAACCTGCGGCAAGGACGGGCAATCGGTTCCGGTCGGAGTCGGAATGCCGACGATCAAAATTTCCGGGATGACGGTCGGGGGGACGAAATGAACGAGAGGGTTTCCCGGGAACTGCTTGCCGGCATAGTCGACTCCGCGATCAGGCGCGGAGCCACGGACGCCGAAGCCATCGGGATCGAATCGACGGAGTTTTCGGTCGAGATCAGACTCGGCCAGATAGAAAAGCTGCAGGAAGCGGCTTCACGCGGGATCGGCCTGAGGGTCCTTCACGACGGCAGACAGGCCTCGGCATCGACGTCCGATCTGGGCGCGGCCGCGCTCGAGGACCTGGTCTCGACCGCGATCGAAATGGCCCGCCTGACATCGGTCGACGATGCGGCGCGCCTGCCGCTGCGCGACGATCTCGCCACGCAGATCCCAGACCTCGAACTCTTCGATCCGGAAATAGCCGCGCTGCCGACAGATCGCAAGATCGAGATGGCGCGCAACTGCGAAGCCGCCGCTCGCGAATTCGATGAGCGGATCACCAACTCCGAAGGCGGCGCCTGCTCGACCGTCATCAG
>CALBSU010000381.1 GCA_937967285.1 uncultured Acidobacteriota bacterium | reverse complement strand
CTCGATAACGGTTGAATAGGCCTCGTCCGAGATATCGATGATCTGGTTGATGTTCGCCGGCGCCGTGAACAGCGACAACCGCTCCGTCGCGCGGGCGAGAAGGCGCTCGATCACAGCATTGTCGGCGCGCTCCGGTGCCAGCAGTGCATCCGCAATGGTCTGCGGCGTGTCCTGGTTGAAGTCGAGCGCCGTCGTCCCGAAGGACAGGTCGAGATCGACCAGCGTCGTGTTGACGTGAGTATTCTCGGCGAGCGCCCAGGCGAGGTTGTGTGCAATCGTCGAGGCCCCTACCCCGCCCTTTGCACCGACCACGGAAATCTGCTTGCCGAGGAAAGGCGCGTCCGGATCGGTGAAGAGACCGGAGATGGCGCGGATCATCTGCAGCGGCTGGAACGGCGGCACCAGATATTCCGATACGCCGCGCGCCACAAGCTGGCGATAGAGTGTGATGTCATTGACCGCGCCGATGACGAGCACGCGCACCTGATCGTCGCAATGCTCCGCCAGCGCATCGATTTCGTGCAGCACCTGCATCGCCTGCGCGGAGGATTCGATCATCAGGAGGTTCGGTGTCGAGTTCGACTGCAGGTATGCGATTGCGGCCGGAATGCCGCCGGCGACGCATTCGATCGTCGCCCTGCCCATGCGGCGGTCACGCGCGCAAAGCTGCATCAGCGCATGGGTCTCTTCGCGCTCGTAGAAAAGCTTGATCGAGATAGCCGGCAGCATGGCATCGCCACCTGCAGACTCGAAAGGCGCGAAGCTCGGCGGCGCCTGGATCAAAGGCTTCGACGCAAAATCTACGATCGGCTGTACCGGTTGAGCCTGACCTTCAGCGGCGACCGGCGCAAACGGATCTTCCGATACGGCCTCGCCCGCTCCGGTGAGCGCGCTTTCGCCAAAAACGTCTTCGAACTCGTTTCCGAAGTCGTCTTCAAACAGTGCTGTTTCCTTACCCATCGTACGCAGACTCCTGATGCCGGCAGCGCCGGCCTATTCAATTACCTGGGACACAGCGCCCGACTCTTGCTTCGACCGCTCTGCCGCCGTTGTCTCGCCTTCGCGGAACTTGCGGAGAATGACATCGCGGCGATCATTATCACCCGCCTCAAGCGGGCGGTTGCCGAGAAGGTCAGACGGATCCGCAATCATCGCCGCGAGGTTTGTTCTGACCGAGCAGCCCAGGTTCGGCAGATTGTTGTTCGACGACGCATCCGAAAAGTCATAGGCGGATGCCGGATTGCACTCCGGTGCAACCGCATCATAGAGCTGGAAAGCGAGAATCAGCGGCTGCGAAACCGTCTCTCCGGCGCCGTGGGCCGTTCCCGAGATTTCGTCATACTCGATCCCGTTTTCCCAGGCGATGGCACGGGCCTCAGCCACCGCCGTGACGGCGAGCTGCGGATTCGCGGACGCGGACGGCATCGACATTACCAGCGGGCCATGGCCGCGCTGCGCGTAGAAGTTCACGAAACTGCGGATCCGCTGGCGGTCGCCCGCCGAGAGTTCGCTACTGTGGGGATCAATCGCAACTTCCAGGAATTCCGTGCGTTTCGCCACGCCGATCTCATGACGGTCGAGCGCCGTCCCGGTCAGATACTCATCCGGCACCGAACTCGGCGCGTGGCTTGCGCAGGCTCCGAGGGAGATCAGCCCGGCTCCGAGAGCCAGAAGCGCGAAATGCGGTTTGTTGGCGGTCGTCATTCGTCTGTCCCCTACTCTTCCATGAAGCCCACAGGCGCCCGGTACTCTTCAGCTTTCACCGGAGCGCCGTCGCGGCCGTAGGTCTCGTTCAGCTTGCCAAAGAAGATCGTCTTCGCATCCGAAGTGTTCGCAAATCCGTCAGCAGGCGTACGAAGTTCTGATTTTCCGGCTGGGTTCACGAGGTACGGCGTCACGATGACGACGAGTTCGCTCTCCTCCGAAAGGAAGTCTCGGGACTGGAACAAGGAGCCGAGGATCGGCAGCTTTTTCAGGCCCGGGACCTGGTCGATATTCTGACGGTCCTTTACCGAGATCAGGCCGGCCATCATCATCGACCCGCCCGAGGGCAGTTCGATGGTCGATTCGGCCCGGCGAACCGTGAGGCCCGGCAGTGTAACACCTTCCAGCGTGTACACATTGCCCTGGGCGTCGGTGACAGTTCTCGCCTGACCCTGGAATGCCCCCTGCGATGTCAGCTCGGACACTTCGGTGGAAACTTTCAGTGAAATACGGCCTTCGGAGAGCACCACCGGCGTAAAGCCAAGGCCGACGCCATAGGGCTTGAACTCAACCGTTATGGCGCCGTTGTCGTCCTGCCCGACCGGGACCGGGAATTCACCGCCTGCGAGGAATTTCGCACTCTCGCCCGACATGGCGACGATGGTCGGCTCGGCGAGCGTCTTGACCACGCCGATCCGCTCGAGCGCCTGGAACGCGGCGCCGAAGCGCGACTGCAGATCTGTGCCGACATAGTTCTGGTAGGATACCGAACCGCCGAACCCGCCGAGCGAACGACCCTGGATCGGGAAGCCGAGATCACTGCTGACATTGCCGGAGCCGGTGAACGGCAGGCCCGGCACCAACGCGGTTGTCCCCGTATCTACCGGCGGATCACCAACAAACAGCTGCTTTTCGACGAGGTTTGCAAAATCGCCCCAGCCCGGAGCACCCGAAAGGTTGATACCGAGCTGCTTGACGATGTTGCGCTGCATTTCGACGACGCGGACTTCCAGCAGTACCTGGTCCGGCGCGAGGACGCTCAGCATATTGACGATCTGGGGCGCTGCATCGCCCGTCGGAAAATAGGCCGTGACGAGCTTCTTCACCTGATCAGCCTGCGAAGCGCTGTCGACCGTCCCAGTCATCACGATGGAGCCGTTGAGGCTCTCGAGTTTGACGCGCGCATCTGGCACATGTTTCACAATCGTCGCCTCAAGCGCCGACATGTCCGTCTCGACATAGATCGACAGATCGAGAAGCGTGCGCCCTCCCCTGTCAAAGATCAGTGCGCTGGTCTGGCCGTATTTCACACCGCGAAAAATGATCCGCTGCGAGGTCTGCACGACGGCGTCTGCGATCTCGGGATTTGCGATCACGACATCTGCGGCCGGCGCTTCAAGCTCGATGATCACGGATTTGTTGACGCCCACGGTCACTGACCGTGACACATTGTGATCCCCGGCAGCTGTAATGACTGTGCCCATTCC
>CALBSU010000380.1 GCA_937967285.1 uncultured Acidobacteriota bacterium | reverse complement strand
CGCTCGGCCGCCGGCAGCGTCGATCCGATGCTCGTGTAATATGATTTCGTATCGCAGCCGCGCTCGCAGTTGCCGCAGTAATGGCAGGCCGGGCGAAAGTCCGGCGTTCCCTGATGAATCGGTTTGGTCAGAATGGCGACGCGCCCGATCGTCATCCTGCGCCATTTGTCGCCCAGCCCGTCGACCGTCTTCTTCAGATGCCATTCGCCGCAGGTGAAGTTCATCGGCGGCAGAAAGACGCTGTCGGGCAGCTGAGGCAATCCCTCCTCGCGGCCGCTGATCCCTACATAACGCTCGACCTGCTCGTAATACGGAACCAGATCCTCGTAGCTCAGCGGCCAGTCGTCGCCGTATCCGTCATGACTTTTCGCCTTGAAATCGAAGTTCGACAGCCGGTACGACTGGCGGCCCCACTGGAGCGAGCGTCCGCCCGTGTGGCGACCTCTGATCCAGTAGAACGGTCTGTCCGGAGGCGTCGTGTACGGATTCTCGAGGTCGTTGACGAACCATTTTCGACTGTATTCATTGCACGCATAGTTGCGGCTCTGAATCGGCTGTGTCCGTTCGAGTTCCGCCCGGTTGCCGAATCCGCGAAAGGGGAGTTCATACGGCCAGGCCAGCATGTTGTACTCCTTGTCCGGATCGACCTTGCGGCCGGCTTCCAGCACCAGCACGTTGAGCCCTTTTCCGGTCAGTTCCTTCGCCGCCCAGCCGCCAGTGGCGCCCGAACCCACGACTATCACATCATAGATTTTCTGAGCCATTATTTACCTCGACAGATCTGGTTGTTTGTGGCTGAAAAGTAACACAGCACAGTCTGCTTGTCAGCCTTGTCCCGTCCTGATCGGCATCATTTCCGTGACGGCGACCCGTAAATCGCCATCCATCATTAATATTAATTCGCGTTATTGAGCCGGCGAACTGGTTTGAAACGGCGCGGGTATGGATTACAATCCGTTCCAGCTCCGAGAACTCCCCAGAATCAGACAACCCGATGATTTGAAAAGACAGTGTGGGAGGCGGCTTTTGAGAAAGCGCCGTCAGGTGTTAAATTGTCTTTTTAATAGTCGGGCCGGTTGAAACGAAATCTCGTCCTCACAACTGTGTTCATAGGTTGGCCAGGTTCCCCTTCGACCCCGGCGATGATAGAGTTTGTGAGTCAAGGAGAGTTATCAATGGTTGTCTGTCCGTCCTGCGGAAGTTCGAGAATACGAAACGATTACAAGCCGGCGCCGATTTATCTGAGGATCGCCGGGATCAGAGCGCTTCTCTGCGATCATTGCAATCATCAGTTTAGGGCGTTCAGTCCGCGGTCGCCGAAACATCAGGTGCCTTCCCATGCGAC
>CALBSU010000379.1 GCA_937967285.1 uncultured Acidobacteriota bacterium | reverse complement strand
AGAGATTCTATTTCATCGAACTGCAAAAGGTGATCGTAGAACGGAATCATATCAGCCGGACCGATCAGACCGAACTCGCCCGAGAGAATCCTGAATCCCACGCCGGCCGAGAGCGCCGCGGAGTAGATCCTGCCGATCCTGCCGCTTCGATAGCGATCGATCGCCGGAAGCAGCCCCTCCGACTTATCCTTCTCCGCCGAACAGTATGTAGAAAAAACCGTCATCTCAAAGAAATGGGATAACGTCTCGCGTCGAAACGTTATCCCATCTGTCACAGTCGCAGCGATGAAACTACTGCGCGACTTTGGCTGCCTGCGAGCTGCCCGCCGCGGCGATCGCCCAGACCTGATTGCGGTTCATGATGAAGAGGGCGCCGTTGGCGGGAACAGGGCTCGAGTAGACCGAACTGCCCATGTTCATCTCCGCGATCAGCTTCTTCTCAGGTCCCGCCGCCAGAACCACGACGTCGCCATCCTCGTCTCCGAGGTAGACCTTGCCGTCAGCGACCAGCGGTGAGCCCCAGATCGCCGCGAACATGTCATGCTGCCAGAGCTCCTTGCCAGTCTTCGCGTCGATACAGTGGAGGAATCCGCTGAAATCGGGATAGTAGAGCAGCCCGTCGTGCAGGGCGCCGGTCGAGATCGACCGCCGGATCTTGTCGAAATGCCAGACCAGGCCGCTCGTCGTCAGGTCGCCGCGTTTGGTCGCGTCGATGCAGTAGAGATGCCCGACGCCCTCGCCATGCTCCGGATCCTGGCCGTTGGCGAGGTAGACCTTGTTGTCGTAGATGATGGGAGTGCTGATGATCTCGTTGCGGGTCTTCGGCCAGACCGAGTCCTTGGGATTTGTGTCGAACTCCCAGAGCATCTTGCCGGTCTCGACTTCATATCCGCGCACCCAGCCGTCACCTTCGCCGATCACCGCCTGCACCACATCGCCGATCTTGCCGACCGCGGGCGAGGACCACTGCCCGTGAAGAATCTTGTCCTTGACCTTGTTGACCTCCCAGACCAGTTCGCCGGTCTTCTTGTTGACCGCGATCATCGACGGAGCTCTCGGCGAAGGGATGTTGACGTGGCTCTCGTCCTGCCCGTTCGAGGTGCTGATCAGAATCAGATCACCGTACATGACCGGCGAGGAGTTGGCCAGATTGTGCGGGTGCGTGCCAACCTCTTCGATCATGTCATACTTCCAGACGATGTCGCCGTCCTTCTTGCTCGTAAACTTCTCGTCCTTGAACGGCCCGTCGTTCTCGTCGTCATGGAAGCCCTTCAGGTCGGCGCAGACCAGCTCGGCGCGGTTCGATACGTAATAGACGCGTTCGCCGTCGATCAGCGGCGAGGAGGCGATGCCCTGGAAAGGCCAGTCGTTGACGCGCCCGGCGGCCAGCTTCTCGTGCGTGAGCTGCCACATGAACTCGCCGTCGGATTCGCGGAAGGCCATGACCACTCCGCGATCCCCGCCCTGCTTCGGATCGAGCAGCGCTTCATTGTTCGTCCCAAGAACGACGTAGCCGCCGCTGACGACCGGGTTGCCATAGCTCTGCGAACCGATCGTCGCCACCCACCTGACGTTCTGCTTCTTCGCGATGTCCCACGTGCTCGGCAGTCCCTTCGCGCTCGAGACCATGTTCCGGTCGGGAGTGCCGCCCCACATCGGCCAGTCACTGTTGCCAGGATCCGATGCCGAAACCAGTCCGTTGATCACGAGCGCGGCGGCAAATGCTGCCCCCATAAAAAGTGCGAATCCAGGCTTGCGAAATTTCATAGTACTCCTAAGTAGAAAGTATAAAGTAGAAAGGATGTCTGTCTTTCGCACTTTCTACTTTCTACTTTTTACTTTCTACTTATTCAATTCGACCTTGATATTATCAAAAAAGACGTCATTTGGCGCGTAGGCGAAGATGCCGGGGCTGCCCTCATGGTTGCCGATCGGATCGACGTACTCGATCATCCAGTCGGCCGGTTCCGGATCGGTGGCGAGCCATGCCTTGCCGCGCGCGCGGACCTTGCCGTCCGGAAGATTATCGACACGAAGTTTGAGCTTGTACCAGGTGTCCTTCTTCCATTCGAAGTCCTTCTTGACGGCCCGCTTCGGCTCGATCTGCCAGGCGAAGAGTTCGAGCGCCTGAGTGTTGCCGAAGAGGGTCAGCTGGTACCTCTGCGCGACGACGCCGGCATCGCCGAGCTGGCGGCGACGCTCGACCGAGCGAACCGTCGCCTCGACGGTGTAGTCCTTCATCGTTCGCGGACCGAAGAACGTGCGCGCGCGCTGGAACGCCGGATTGTCCGACTTCTTGAGCAGGACCTTGCCGCCGTCCAGTTCCTTGACGGCATATTTCGGATTGGCGTTGATCCAGTGCGACGGAACAGCATCGACGGCATATGAACTGAAGTCTTCCGCCATCGGCGGCGGAGGGATAACCCGGACGTTGGCGTGCCCCTTGACGCCGTCTACCGTGGCGACCAGTTTGCCCGCCTGCGTCATCGCCTCGGGAGTGAACTGATTGTTCGCGACCGCGCCCTTGAGCCCTTCGAGCGACCATGCGGCGCCGGCATCCTCGCGGATGAACCTTGCCTTGTCGTCGTAAAGCCTGACACGGAATTTCGCCGAACGGCCCGGCTGAAGCAGAATGTCGGCGGGAACCACCTGAACGTGCGCGACCTTCGCACCCGCCGGAGCGTTCTCGACCTTCTCTGGGACCGGAGGAAGCGCCGCGTTGCGCTTCTTCCCGATTGCATAGATGTGCTTGGTAGAGACCATGAAAATGCGGCCTCTTGAAACGGCGACGGCAGCCAGTATCTGCTCGTTGGACGCGATCAGCTCATCGCCGACTTCGGTCTTCGTATCGACCTTGTCGATCGGCTCGAGTTCGTCCTCGTCGAGCACCTCGCATCCGTTCGGTCCAGGCTTGAGGATGAAGAACTTTCCGTTCTCGGTTCCGACATAGATCTTGCCGTCGGCCAGCACCGGAGCCGCTTTCTGGATCGTGCCGAGGTTCTTGTCCCACAGCTTCCTGCCGCTTGCGGCGTCGAAGGCCAGCAGGTTCGCGCCAGTGTCCAGATGATAGATAACGCCGTTATGGACGATCGGCGAGGCGGTTCCGATCTGGTAGTTGGTGACGACCCAGCGGGCGTCCGCGTTCTTGAGTTCGCCCTTTGAACGAATATTGATCGCGGCGAGCATGCCCATCTCGCTGGTCTCGAGGTTCTCTTCCTGGTGCGAAACGTAGGCGGTGTCTCCCGCGATGACGACACCGGCATTGATGCCGCGCTTGCTCATCGGGAAGCTCCACAGCGATTCGCCGGTGTTGACCTTCATCGCGTGGACCGCGCCGTCGCCCGCACCGGAGATCATGACCTTCATCCCGTCGACGGTCGTCGTGACGGGAGTCGAGTATGTCGTATCGAAGGGACGACCTCCCGGAGTGCTGATCCAGACCGATTCGCCGGTCCGCTTGTCGAACGCGTAGTAGCGATGGCGACGCAGGGCATTCTCACCCCATCCTTCCGATATCGTGCTGACGATGATCAGATCGCCTTCGATGATCGGCGAGACGGTTCTGCCGCCGTGTGTGGTCCACGAGCCGAATTCATCGGTCAGCGACCGGCTCCAGAGCAGCTTTCCGTCATTCGACAGCGCGACCAGTTCGTTGCAGGCGCCGAAAGCGTAGACCGTGCCGGTCGAGGGATCTCCCACCGGCGACGACCACGCGATGCGGCGCGGCGGGACGTCCGACGAGTAGACGTTGAAACGATACTCCCAGAGCACCTTGCCCGTCTCGACGTCGAGACACAGCACGCGCTCCTGCATGGTCGCGCCCTCACCGGCGGAATTGAACATGAAGACCCGGTTGCCCATCACGATCGGCGCCGAACGACCTCCGTAGGGAGCCTTCCACAGCAGGTTCTCACCCTGCGGCGACCATTTCTCCGGCAGCCCCGTCTCGAGCGAAATCCCGTTTCGCTGCGGACCGCGCCAGTCAGCCCAGTCGCTGCCAGACTTGATTCGCGCGGGAGACTGAGCCGAACTTCCATGCTCGACTATCACGAGCGCGGGCAATATCACGGATAAGATTGCGACAAACGCCAGTTTTTTCATTGGTACCTTCATTATTTTGGCCCGAACCATGGGCGGCATAGTTTTGACTGGATCCACACTTGGAAAGACTGCGTCCAGTCCGGCCGGGTTGCATCATATTTTTATCGCGAACTGAAACTATAATTTGTTGAATGGGACAGTTCAAGCCAAGTTTAACGAAACCTCGCGCCATTGAGTGACGTTTTAGCTGCTGTTCAATGCATCTTCATATTTATCCGATACTTTGGAAACCTGAATACAGAAATGTAATCGGATCATCCGCTCACGGGGTAAATGGCATTCACCGGGGCGATATCCGGTCATCTCAGGGTGGTCTTTTGGCCACGGATTGTGCAGTATAGCCGGAGCATCGGCATTCGGGATTCCCGAGTGAAGCTGAACCTGACAGCGTTTGGAGGACCATGGTGAAAAAGCTCATTTTTGGATTAACGATTTCGGTAATCGCGGCCGGTTTTATCTGGACTGGCGCGGATCGGGCGACGGGAGCGACATCGAACTGGCCGCAATGGCGCGGGCCGGCGATGTCGGGCGTTTCGGATGAGAAGAACCTGCCGGCGGAATGGAGCGAGACGAAGAACGTGCTCTGGAAGACGGCGCTGCCCGGCAAGGGATTTTCACAGCCGGTCATCTGGGGAAACCGGATCTTCCTGACTACCGACATCGAAGGCGGGCCGGCGCCCGAAAGCCATAAACCGCCCGTTCACATGGTCGGCGGCAATGTCTTCAAGCATCCGGAATGGGACGGCATCGACAAGGTCCACACCTTCAAAACGATCTGCCTCGACAGGGACACCGGGAAGATAATCTGGGAGAACGTGTCATACGAGGGTCCGACTCTGGATTACCGGCACAAGCGCGGCAACTACGCCGCTCCCACGCCGGTCACCGACGGACGCCATGTCTGGGCCTATTTCGGCGCCGAGGGGCTCTACTGCTACGATTTCAACGGCAAACTGATCTGGAAGAAGCACATCGACGATATCACCACGCTCGGGATGGGAGTCGGAACGTCACCCGTTATCTACCGGAACACGATCATCCTGCAGGTGGATCAGACAGCCGGAACCGACAAATCCTTCATCGCGGCGCTCGACAAGAAGACGGGCAAGGAAGTCTGGAAAGTTGCTCGCCCGATTCAGGTCAGTTGGACGACTCCGCTGCTGATCACGCACGCCGGCCGCGACGAACTGGTGACCAGCGGCAACGAATTCCTGATCTCCTATGATCCTGCGACCGGCAGGGAGATCTGGCGGGCGAGCGGGCTCAAGAGCCATGCCATCGCCACGCCGGTCCTCGGCAACGGAATGGTCATTCTCTCTTCCGGCTATCCGTCGAAGGTGATCAAGGCGATCAAACTGGGCGGATCGGGCAACCTCGACGGCACCGAGTGGGTCGCCTGGCAGTACAACAAGGGCACTTCATACGTGCCGTCGCCGATCCTCTACGGCGACTATCTCTATCTGATGAGCGACGCGGGGATCCTGACCTGCGTCAATCCGAAGAACGGCGAGATCGTATACGAGGGAGGTCGAGTGCCCGTGGCGACCAAGTTCTACGGCGCATCACCTGTCGCCTTCGACGGGAAGATCCTGCTGACCAGCGACGACGGCGACACCTTCGTCATCAAGGCCGGACCGAAGCACGAGGTCCTCGGGACCAATTCGATCGGAGAACCGGTGCGGACTTCGATGGCCATCGCCGACGGCAAGATCTTCATCCGCGGAGACAGGCACCTCTACTGCATCGCGAAAAAGGGATAATGTTTTCATCCACGAAGAGATACGAAGTTGCACAAAGGTTTCTGTCTAAGTGACGGCTCAGGGTCAGGATAAAGTTTCCAGTCGTAACCCGAAATCTGGAGTTATATTAAAGACTGGTAAACGCGCTTCCTTTCAAATTAAGGCTGGAAACTTTGTCCTGACACTGAGCAGTTACCCATGAAAATACAGATCTAAAATATCTTTGTGATCCTTTGTGGATGAAGTTCTATCTTCTCCCTCTGAACGGAGATACCGAATGAGAAAAAGGCTTTTTGGTCCGGTGGTTTCGTTTCTGGCGATCGTGACAGCCATTTATGTAGCAGTCAGCGGTCACGCTGCATCGTCCAACTGGTCGCAGTGGCGCGGTGCCGACGGAACGGGGATTTCGACTGAGACGAATCTTCCGATGGAATGGAGCGCCGGCAAGAACATCGCCTGGAAGACGGCGATACCGGGGCGCGGCCATTCATCGCCGATCGTCTGGGGAGACAGGGTCTTCCTGACGACAGACATCGAGGGCGAGACTGTTGCCGGCGCCAAAGCGGTCAAACACGTCATCGAGGGGCAGGACTTCCTGCATCCCGACAGCATCGGAGCCGACCGTAAACACACGTTCAAGGTGCTCTGCCTGGATCGAGCGAGCGGCCGCATTCTGTGGGAGCAGACAGCCTATCAGGGCACGGTCTACGACGATCGCCATCGCAAGGGCAGCTACGCCTCGCCGACGCCGGCCACCGACGGCAAAAACGTCTATGCCTGGTTCGGCGCCGAGGGCGACGGGCTCTACTGTTACGATTACGCCGGCAAGCTGCTCTGGAAGGCTTCGGTCGGCAAGATCGCCAGCGTCGGCATGGGCCCCGGCACCTCGCCTGTCATCCACGAGAACCTGGTTATCCTGCAGTGCGACGAGGACAATGGAGAAAAATCGTTCATCGTGGCGATCGACAAGGCTACCGGCAAGGAGGCCTGGCGCGCATCACGTCCGGTTCAGGCGAGCTGGGCGACACCGCTCGTGGTTAAGAGCGGATCGAACGCCGAGATCATCACGAGCGGCAATGAATGGATCATCTCCTACAATCCGCGGGACGGTAAAGAGATCTGGCGGATGAAGGGGCACGGCAGCAACGCGATTCCGACTCCGCTGGCCGGCCACGGGATGGTCTTCGTCTACGCCGGATACCCGGTCAAGAAGGTCTTCGCGATCAAGCTCGGGGCGAAGGGCGATCTGACCGGGAGCGAGAACCTGGCCTGGCAGTACGACAAGGGCACGGCCTACGTTCCGTCGTCGATTCTCTACGGCGATCATCTCTACCTGATGACCGATCGCGGAATCATCACCTGCCTCGACGCGAAAACCGGTAAGATCGTTTATGAGGGCGGCAGGATTCCGGTTCCCGCCACATTCACCGCCTCGCCCGTCGCTGCCGACGGCAAACTTCTGCTGACCAGCGAGGACGGCGATACCTACGTCATCAGAGCCGGCGCGAAACACGAAGTCATTGCGACCAATTCGGTCGGCGAACCCGTCTATGCCTCGCCGGCGATCTCAGACGGAATGATATTCCTGCGAGGCGAGAAGAATTTGTACGCAGTAAAAAAGTAGAAAGTAAAAAGTAGAAAGTA
>CALBSU010000378.1 GCA_937967285.1 uncultured Acidobacteriota bacterium | reverse complement strand
TGAAGGACCAGATCCTTGCCACATTCAATCTCGATCAGCTCGAGGATCTCTATCTTCCATACAAGCAGAAGCGCAAGACCAAGGCCACGCTGGCGAAAGAGGCCGGCCTCGAACCGTTCGCAGACTGGATCTGGAATTGCGGCCACGGGACGGAATCCCCGCAGCCGGGCCAGACGCCGGAGCTCTTCGCGCTCGCCTTTCTGAACCAGGAGAAGGGAATCAACGACGCCGCGGCGGCAATCCAGGGCGCTCAGGACATTCTGACCGAGCGGCTGTCCGAGACGGCTCACCTTCGCGAGACAGTCCGTCGGATGATCTTCGAGCGCGGCGCGATCACGACCGGCAAGGCCGAAAAAGCCAAACCGAACAGCAAATTCGAAAAATACTTCGAGTATCACGAACCCGTCTCGAGCCTGCTGCAACCACAGAATTCGCATCGCTACATGGCGATTCGGCGCGGCTGGATGGAGGAGGAATTGACGCTCTCGCTCGGCGCGGCGCCCGACGATCCGGAGTTCGATGAGATCCTGCTGAAAGCCTTCGAGAACGAGGCCTGTACGGTTGCTGACTCGCCCGGCGCCGAAATTCTTCTCCGCGCGGCGAAGATGGCTCTCCGCGTTTACGTTCAGCCGAGCATCGAGACCGAAGCTCATCGCGCGCTCAAGGACGCGGGCGACGAGGCGGCGATCAAGGTCTTCGCGGAGAACGTCAGAAAACTGCTGCTCGCGGCTCCGCTCGGCTCGAAGGCTGTGCTCGGGGTCGATCCCGGGATCCGGACCGGCTGTAAACTGGCTGTGGTCGATGATTCCGGCAGGTTCATCGCCAACCATGTCATCTACCTGCAATCGCAGGGCGAACAGGAGAAGTCGAGAAAGGCCCTGATTTCACTGGCCGAGAGCGGCGCCATCCGCGCGATCGCCGTGGGCAACGGCACCGGCGGCCGCGAGACTGAAGCCTTCATCCGACAGACGCTCAAGGATGCCGATCACAACCTGCCGGTCGTCATGGTCAATGAGGCTGGGGCAAGCGTCTACAGCGCCAGTGAGGCAGCGCGCGACGAGTTCCCGGACCTCGACCTGACCGTGCGCGGCGCGATCTCGATCGCGAGACGTCTTCAGGATCCGCTGGCCGAACTGGTCAAGATCGATCCGAAGAGCATCGGCGTCGGCCAGTACCAGCACGACGTCAACCAGTCGGCGCTCAAGAAGAGCCTCGATCTGGTCGTCGATTCCTGCGTCAACTCGGTCGGCGTCAACCTCAACACGGCTTCTTACCACCTGCTTTCGCACGTCTCTGGCATCGGGCCGGCGCTGGCTAAGAAGATTGTCGAACACCGCGGCGTGAAAGGACTCTTCAAATCGCGAGATGAGCTGCTCGAAGTCCCGCGCTTCAGCAAAAAGACCTTCGAGCAGGCCGCCGGGTTCCTGCGCATACCGAGTTCCGTCAATCCGCTGGACAATACCGGCGTCCATCCCGAGCGTTATCCGGTGCTCGAAAAGCTTGCCGTGCAGATCGGCAAGAATGTCGGCGACCTGCTCGGCGACGGCGTCGCCTATGTCAAACAGGCCGATAACCTGCGAGACGAACTGGGCGCGTTCACCTTCGACGATATCGTCAGGGAACTGGAGAAACCCGGCCTCGACCCGCGCGACGAGTTCTCGACCTTCGAATATCGCGAGGACATCCAGACCATCGCCGATCTCAAGCCGGGAATGGTCTGCCCCGGCATCGTGACCAACGTCACCAATTTCGGAGCGTTCGTCGATATCGGAGTTCATCAGGACGGACTTGTCCACATCTCGCAGTTGAGCAGCAGATTCATCAAGGACCCGCGCGATGTGGTCAACCCGGGCGACCGCGTCACCGTCCGCGTGATCGACGTCATCATCGAAAAGAACCAGATCGCTCTGTCGATGAAACC
>CALBSU010000377.1 GCA_937967285.1 uncultured Acidobacteriota bacterium | reverse complement strand
GTCGTCTTCTTCTCCTCGGACGAGTCGGAGACGACGCTCCCGCTGTTACAGGCAGTCGTGCCGAGCATCATCAAGCCGATCACTCCTGCTGCCAGCAGCTTAAGAAATACTTTCGATCTTTCGCGTGTGTAGTCCATCCTGGTTGTTTCCTGTCACAATAATTTATGTAACCACTATGAGTTATGAGAAGAGGGGAAATTTCAACAGGATTAACAGGATTTACAGGATTATCTTAAAAATCCTGTGTCTGCCAGTTGAAATGATACTCCTCCACAAACTGAGTTCCCCGGGTTTGCCGGACGCATGCGGGGCTAGACGGCCGCTCCGAGTTTTTTTCGCTTTCTACTTTCTACTTTTTACTTTCTACTGATTCATCCCCAGGCCATTGTGGCGAGTCCGCCGGCGGCCGCGAAGTGATTGAAAGGGGCCTGTGACTCGACGCGGAGGCCGAGCTGGAGGGGGTCGAGCGAAGAAACGCTGGTTTCCAGGGCCGTCGAGATGAGTTCCCTGATGCTGCGCTGTTCGGTCGGGTCGCCGATCACCAGAACGCGCCGCATCGGATTCGCAGATCCGGAGGGAATGAGACGGTCGCGGTAGAAGACCATGAGCCGGAAGATCTCGTCATCGCGCTCTTCCGGGGAGCAGATCACCTCACGGATGAGAATCGGCGAGCCGTTCCGGACGATGACTGCGTTGAACCCGTCTTTTCTGGTGCTGACCACGACCTGGTCGTCGTCTGTCCCCATGCGCATCAGCCACTGGGCTTCGCCGAGATGCTGAGGCACGATCAGTCCGACAGTCCAGCCGAGGCGCGAGAAGAGGTCCTCATACTGCGCGACGACGTGCTCGGAAGCGACCGAGGCCATCCACTGGCGATCGCCGACCTGATTCGGGAGTTTGACATAGCTGACCCGCAGGTCCTGGATCCTGCGACCGGCGGTCCGTTCGATCTTCCATTCGACCATCTGCTGGAGTTCGGCCGATGACTTCGGGACCGAGTCGAGAGTGATGACAAAGCTCCTGCCGGCGCCGGCCGGCAGCGTGGCACTGAGCGTCCTGACCTTGCCCATCCCCGCCTGTTCTGCCGTCTTTTCGAGATATTCGAGCATCGACGATTCGTCGCTGATGTTGAGTTCGTCGAAGCTGCCGCGGACCAGCCCCTCGGGCAGCCTGACCACGCCGAGGTTGCGCGGCTCGAACTCGCCTCCGCTGCGGCGGAGCGTGATCATGGCCAGATGGGTCTCGCTGATCGAAAGCGAACTCGGCGGCATGCCGGGCACGGTCAGATAGTTGACCAGCTCTGAAATTACGGGTATTTGTCGCATAACTGCTTCCTGTCGGGAGTGGATGACCGGCCGGGGTGTTCGAGGTTCCTTATCTAGTATTCGCTGTATGGTTTTCCTGAGGAATCGGCGCCCTCGGCGGTGCTCTTGACGTCGCCGATGCCGCCGCTCTGGTTGGGATCCTCGCTCTGATACGGGAGTTCGTTCCATGGACAATCGGGGCAGATCGGGTCCTTCGGAATATCGCGCAGATAACCCGACGAGACCAGATCCTGCAGAGAGGCGGGAGCCTTCTCCTTATCGGTCGTATAGAAGTCGATCGCCCGGCGCATGGCCGTCAGGTTCTGGAGCAGCACGACCTCCTTGGCCCGCTGCAGGTGGGTCAGGTACTTTGGGATAGCCACCGCCGCCAGGATCGCAATGATGACCATGACGATGAGCAGCTCCATGAATGTGAATCCGCGCTGGGCGGACCGTTTTCTGTCCGGTGATATAAAAAACATTCCTACCAGTCTCTGTAAGTCGATTTTCCGTCAAGCGCCTGTCCGCCGGCGATGCTGTAAACATCGAAGACGTTCTGGCCGCCCCACGAGGTGGCTGTCGGATCATCCTGGACCGAACGCATGCCCCAGTTAGCTTCCCCTGTGAACGGGTCCTTGGGAATCCTTCGCAGGAACCTGATGGTGGTGTCCTTGTTCGGCGGCCGGATGCCGTCGACCAGAACCTCGAGATCGGGCGGATAGCATTCGTCATCGACCTTGCGGTCGAGCGGGCTGACCTGACCGTTTTCGCAGGCGATCTTATATGAATCGATCGCCATGCGGATCTGCCTCAGGTTGCGCCGCAGCTCCATCTCGCGCTCGCGCTTGATCATGTTGCGCGCGATGGGAATGCTGCCCGCGGCGAGGATGGCGATGATGGCCAGAGTGATGATCAGTTCGAGCAGCGTGAATCCGCGCCCGGCGGCCTTCTCTCCGGACCGCCGACCGGTCCGGAGTCGTCGCATCTCGTTGAAAAAGTTAAATCTACCGCTCATTCTGAACGCTCGTCAGGGTATCCTTCCGGATCATCACCCTGGCGGGTGACGAAGCCAGCGAGGCATTGACATTGCCCTGCATGCGGACCTGTGAACCGCTCTTGTTGAAGGTGATCTGCGTCTCGCCCTCGGCCAGAGCCTCGAACTCGACGAGCACCAGTTTACCGGAAGCGGATACCGTCTGTGATTTGCCGGGGTTGATCCTGACGGTCAGAGTCCCTTTGCCCGTCTCGTGCTTCAGATCGGACTGCGGGCCGAAGAGCCCTCCGTCGCGGACCGATTTGACCTTGAGCTTCTTCTCGTCGAAGTTGAGCCCGATCGTCGCGCCGGTCATCTGCCCCTCACCCGAGACCGAGACCGAGGCCATGAAGGTCTTGCCGGGCTGGAGGCGGATCGGATCCGGCGAGATGCTCAGGCTGACGCCCGTCGAGCTGGTCGATCCGGTGTTGAGTTTCGGGGAGACCGGCGTCACCTTCTGCTGCGGAGCCTGCGGAAGATATTCCTTGGGGAATTCGGGTTCCGCATTGCCGCCCTTTGTCTTGCGCCGGGCCGCCTCGCGTTCCATCTCTTCCTTCATCTTCTTTTCGTACTCGGCGCGCATCTTGGCGATCGCCTTCTCGACGTGCTCGGGGCGCGAGGCCATGCGGACCGTCGCCGGTTCGACCGGCTCGGCCGGCCGCGTGATGTACTGGCTCAGGTCGGGCTCGGCCGGCGCAGCGCCTGCTCCGCCAGCGGCTGCTCCCCCGGCGGGCGCTCCACCTGCCGCCGCGTTCGGGTCCGCGCCGGGAATTCCGGGCGTAGCCGGCGCGTTCGGATCGGGAGTGTTGGCAGCCTGATTGGGCGGCATGCCCGGTTTCCGCTCAGCCAGCGGCTGCTGCGGCTGATCGGGCTGCGGGTTCTCGGGCTGCGGTGCCACCGGCTGCTGGATGATCGGCGGCGCGACGTTCTGTCCGGCCTCAGTCGCGCTCAGCGGAGCGCTGTTGGCCGTCAGCGGAACCATAGTCCTGTCGTTGATCACCCTCGGCTGCTGGGTCGAGGTGTTGACCGCCGGCCTGACCGGAGGCGCCTGCGGCGCGTTTTCATAGGCGGCCGGAGTCGTCTGCTGCGAATTGAGCGGGGCGCTCTGCGGCATCTGCTGCGCGATCAGCCGGCGCTCCTGCTCCTCTTCCTGCTGCGCGCGGTAGACGACCTCCTCGACGCTCGGCGTCGGACCGCTCTGCTGCGCTCCGGCGTACTTGGCGAGGTGATCTTCCTTATTGATACCCTGCGAGCGGACGATGTGCGGAGTGACCGTGATCACGATGTCGCTCTGGCGCGACTCCTGACGCGGCGCCGTGAAGAGCCGTCCGAGGATCGGAACCATGCCGAGCACCGGAATCGAGGCTCTCGAATCGCCCTTCTGATCCTGGTTGACTCCGGCCACGACCGCCGTTACGCCGTCCTGAATGCGGGCCGTCGTGTTGAGCGACCTCTGCGTGAAGGTCGGCGTCAGGTTGGTGTCGGCCCCCGAAGCGAGGACATCCGAGGTCTCGAACTTCATCTCGATCTCGACGTAGCCTTCAGCCGTGATCGCGGGCTTGGCCTCGATCACCAGACCGACGTCGCGATACTGGATGCTGTCGATGCCGGGATAACCGAATCCGCCGCCGAACCCGAGACCGCCCAGCGCGCCGCCGATCGCACCTCCGACCGCGCCGCCGACTCCACCGGCTCCGCCGCCGACTCCACCGACTCCCCCGACTCCGCCGAGGCCGGGGACTCCTCCACCAAAGCCGCCGCCGAAACCGAACTGCGTGCCGAGACGAACCGGGACGCTGCGGCCGACCTTGGTCGTGTTCTTCTGACCGTCGAGGACGTGGATCTGCGTCCGGTTGAGCAGCCTCGAATTACCCTTCGACTGCAGCAGTTTGAGCTGTGTCGGAGGCATACCGAGCAGCGTCCCGACTCCACCCAGAAACGGGGTGAAAACATTTCCCTGAATCGGCACGGCATTGGCGCGGCCGATTCCTCCGAGGTTGTTGAGAGAACTGGTATTGCCGATCGGATAATCCACCGGATTTCCGGCATTGTCTTTTCCGGGCTGGGTCACCTGCAACGGCGAGGTGACGATCTGGTTACCGATCTCGAGCAGGCTGTCATGCGAAACCTCGAAGATCTCGACGTCGAGGATGACCTCGTTCTTGTTCTTGTCGAGACTGTCGAGGATGTCCTGGATGAGCTGCAGTTCGGTCGAGGTCGCCTTGACGATGAGCAGATTGCCGCCCGCGTTCTGGGCCGCATCGAGCGATGCCAGCTGGCGTCCCGGCGGGAGCATCGGCTGAAGAGCCGTGCGCGCCTGCTGGGCGGTGATGTTTCCGAGGTAGAAGGTCTTGACCATCAGGCTCTCGAAACGCGGCCGGTTGGTCGGATTGTCGAGATAGACGAGGACCGTCCGGCGGTCGACCTGCTCGAACGAATATTTGTAGGTCTTGAAGATGATGTCGAGCGCCTTGGCGACCGTCACCTCCGTCAGTTCGATCGTCACCGGCTGGTCCTTGACCGATTCGTCGAAGACGACGTTGAGGCCGAGCTGCCGGCCGAGGTTGAGGACGACGGTCTTGAACTTGGTGTCCTTGAAGCTGATCGTCTGGACGACGTCCTTGCTCCGCGTCCGGGTGGCGACCATGATGTCGTTGCTGGTCGGCATGACGTTGGCGATCCGGTTGGCCGTCACCTGCTCGCCGCCGGTCGCCTGGGCCTTCTGCAGCTCGAGCATGCGCTCCATCTTGAGACGCGATATCTCATTCCCCTGATCGTAATTGAATGCCTGGCGGTATGCGGTGTAAGCGCTCGCGAAATCGTTCTGTTCGGCCAGAGCGTCGCCGCGCTTGAGGAACATCAGCGATGCCTGCTGGAGCGCCCTCAGATAGTGCAGCTTGTACTCGGCATTGTTCGGCTCGGCCGCCACGGCCAGAGCGAACTGCTGCGCCGCCATATCCCACTGCTGCAGCTCCTCGTACTTCATTCCTTCCTTGAAGTTCTTCTTGCCGGATTTTCCGCCGGCCAGCGCCAGACCCGGTGAGATCAGGCAGAGCGCCAGAAAGAGGGCGAGGATTCTGCGGACCTTAAGACTGTTTTTCATAATTACCTTCATTTCAATATTATGGTGAGGGGCGACTTCGCTTAACACGTCCCTCGCACCGGGACGTTCCCTTTTTTTCCCGATCAGGCCATCTCCTCTACGAACGTCACGCGATTGATTTCGTGCAGCGTCGTCTGACCTTCGAAGACCAGCCGGACGGCGGATTCGCGGAGGCTTCCCAGGCCCTCTTCACGAGCCTTGCGACGGACCTCGGAACCCGGTTTCCGCTCGATGATCAGCTCGCGGATGTTGTCAGTCATATCGAGCAGCTCGTGGATCGCGGTTCGACCGCGGTATCCGGTGCTGTTGCAGATTTCGCAGCCGACGCTGGTGTAGAAGACGCGGTCGCGGTATCGGACCGGCTCGAGGCCCGATTCGCGGAGTTCGTCGTCGGTCGGCTGATACTTCTCCTTGCAGCGCGGGCAGAGCAGTCTGACCAGTCGCTGCGCCAGAACGCAGTTGAGGGCCGAAACGAAGTTGTACGGTTCGACTCCCATGTTGATGAAACGCCCGATCACGTCGATGACGTTGTTGGCGTGGACCGTCGTGAAGACGAGGTGTCCGGTCAGCGCGGAGTTGATGGCGATCTGAGCCGTCTCCTGGTCGCGGATCTCTCCGACCATTATCTTGTCCGGGTCGTGACGCAGGATGCTGCGCAGACCGCGGGCGAAGCTCAGGCCCTTCTTCTCGTTGACCTGGATCTGAGTCACCCCGCGGAGCTGGTACTCGACCGGATCCTCGATGGTGATGATCTTGTCCTCGTCGTTGCGGATCTCGTTGAGCGCGGCGTAGAGCGTCGTCGTCTTACCCGATCCGGTCGGCCCCGTCACGAGCACCATCCCGTAAGGTTCGAGGATGAAGCGCCGGAACTTGACCAGCAGATTTGGATCGAAACCGACGACCTCGAGCCTCAGATCCTTGAACTCCTCGTTGATCTGCTCCTTGTCGAGGATACGGATGACCGCGTCCTCGCCGTAGATCGACGGCATGATCGAGACGCGGAAATCGACCTTGCGCCCCTTGATGCGCATCCTGAAGCGGCCGTCCTGAGGGACGCGCCGCTCGGCGATATCGAGTTCCGACATGACCTTGATGCGCGAGATGATCGTCTGGTGGTGCTTGATGTCGATCGGATCGCCGGCCTCGTAGAGCGCGCCGTCGATTCGGTAACGGACCACCATGTCGCTGTCGCGCGTCTCCATGTGAATATCCGACGCGCGTTTTTCGAGCGCGGTGAAGACGATCGTGTCGACCAGCTTGATGATCGGCGACATGTCGGCGTCGCCCGAGAGCCGGTCGAGATCGAGCACCTCCTCGCCCTGCTCCGTCTCCTTGACCAGCGCCGCGCGGAACCCTTCGGTCGCCTCCTGCAGGACGCGCTGGGAGGCGTCGCCCTTGCGAAGCACCGCCTCGATCGCGCTCCACGTGGCGACCTCGACCTTGAGCGCGGACCGGAGCTGCGCGCGCA
This sequence comes from uncultured Acidobacteriota bacterium, assembly GCA_937967285.1. Taxonomy (GTDB): domain Bacteria; phylum Acidobacteriota; class Blastocatellia; order RBC074; family RBC074; genus JADJXM01. The sequence goes on along the minus strand of CALBSU010000377.1, from coordinate 1,692 downwards.
GTTCGTCGAGCAGCATAAGATCCGACGGATCGGCCATGGCGATCACCATATGGCCGTTTTCGCGCCTCAGCGGCACGAACCGGTTGCGCAGCATGAGGTCGATCGGAAGCGACTGGACCAGCGCGTAATCGACCGTCTGCGTCTCGAGATCGACGAAATTGAGCCGGTATCGCCCGGCCATCCGCTCGGCGTTCTCTCGCTCCGCGCCGGCATTTATCTTTTCACTTGCTACTGCCATCTCTTGTTTTGTTCCTCAATCCCGTTCAGCTCGCCTTGCTCACCATCTGGAGCAGCGGCAGGTAGATCGCCAGCAGGATAGTGACCACGATTCCGCCCATCGTGATCAGGATCGCCGGCTCGATGAATGTCGTCAACTGGCCGAGCTTGACCTCAGTCTCGGCGTCGTAGAAGCCTGCCACCTCGTCGAGCATCTCGCGAAGCGAACCCGAGCGCTCGCCGACTCCGATCATATCGACCGCCAGCGGCGGCATCCAGCCGGCATCGCTCAGGCTCTCGGTGAAGGGCTTGCCCTCACGGACCTTCGGCAGCGCCGGCTCGGTCGCTCTCAGCAGCTCCCTGTTCGAAACCGAGGCGAGCGCGATCTGAAACGACTCGACCAGCGTGATGCCTCCAGCCAGCAGCGTCGCCAGGCTGCGCGACAACTGCGCAGTCGTCATCTGCCTGACCAGATCACCGACGATCGGCACCTTGAGCACCCAGCTGTCCATCGTCCGGCGGCCGTTCTCCGTCCGCCTCCAGAAGGCCAGCAACGCCACCACACCGACCGCCAGCGGTCCGAGCCAGATCAGATTGTCCCGCGAAAACGTCGACAGGCTGACCACAAAGGTCGTGATTCCGGGAAGATCCGCTCCCATGTTGTCATAGAGCGAGGAGAACTGCGGGATGACGAATGTCGTCAGCACCCCGATCAGGATGAAGGCCGCGCAGAGCAGAATCACCGGATAGGTCAGCGCACCGCGGATCTTGCGCCTCAACTGCGCGATCGCCTTCGTGTATTCGACATACCGCCGCAGGACGTCATCCAGGTTTCCCGACCGCTCGCCGGCCAGGATCGATGCGGTGTAGATCTGCGGGAACGTCTCGCCCTGCGCTGCAAATGCCTCCGAGAGCGCGCTCCCGGACTTGATCCTCGACTCGACATCCGCCAGCACCAGCCGCAGCTTCGGATTCGGCGACCGCTGCCTCAGCATCTGAATCGACTGCAAGACCGGCAAACCCGCATGTATCAGCGCCGCCAGTTGCTGGTTGAAGAGCAGAAAATCGTCGAGCTTGATCCTGATCGACCTGTCGCCTCGCCGGCGCACCCCTTTGATCAGTTCCGAACTCTCGACCGTGAAGATCCTGTACCCCTCCTCGGTCAGCCGCAGCCGCAGCTCCTTCTCCGACAACCCTTCAACCGTCCGCGTGACGATCTCACCTCCAGGCGTCCCAAGTCTGCATATGTACTCTGCCATCTCGATTAGTTTCTCACCTGCCGATTCAGTGTCGGTGTGCGTAGTGATTGCGCGGCCTCAGATCCCGGTGCTCCAGGACTGCCGAGTGAAGGTCCGCTTGACGGGAATGCCCTTTTGCCATTCCCGGGGGGCTGTCGGTCGTTCGGATTGAGGGGGTCCGGCGCCGATCTTATATTCCAGGGCACTTGATCGTGCCCTCTCCTTCAATTTCCTTTCC
>CALBSU010000376.1 GCA_937967285.1 uncultured Acidobacteriota bacterium | reverse complement strand
CGCGACTATTACGAGGTGCTGGGCGTCAGCCGCGGAGCATCCGATCAGGAACTCAAGAGCGCCTACCGCAAACTGGCCATGCAGTATCACCCGGACAAGAATTCGGGCGACAAGGAAGCGGAAGAGAGGTTCAAGGAGATCAGCGAGGCATACAAGGTCCTCTCGACGCCGGAGACGCGCGCCCGATATGACAGATTCGGTCATGCCGGCGTGGGCACCTCGGCGGCTTCCGGAGGGGGCGCGTGGGGAGCGGCCGATTTCGGCGGTTTCGAGGACATTCTCGGCGACATCTTCGGAGACCTCTTCGGCGGCGGAGCCCGCCAGTCTCGACGCGGCGGTCCGCAGCGCGGGGCCGACCTGCGGTTCGATCTCGACATCACGCTCGAACAGGCATACGCCGGCTACAAGACGCAGATCGACGTGCCGCGACTTGAGTTCTGCGCCACCTGCCAGGGTTCGGGCGCCGCGCCGGGCAGCGAACCGGTGACATGTTCGGGCTGCGGAGGCGCCGGCCAGGTCCGTTTCCAGCAGGGATTCTTCTCCGTCAGCCGGACCTGCCCGCAGTGCCGTGGCGCCGGACGCGTCATCACGAATCAATGCAAGGACTGCCGGGGCGCCGGCCGGATCGAAAAGACGCATCAGATCGAGGTCAAGATTCCCGCGGGCGTCGACACCGGCGCTCGTCTGAGGCTTGCCGGAGAGGGCGAGGCCGGCCCCGGCGGCGGACCGCACGGAGACCTCTACATCATTATTCATGTCCAGGAACACGACGTCTTCGAACGCCAGGGCAATAACCTCTACGTCAGCGTTCCGATAACCTTCTCACAAGCCGCGCTCGGCGCAGAGATCAAGGTGCCGACCCTGGATGCCGAAGAATCTCTGACCATTCCGGAAGGAACCCAGACCGGCACCATCTTCAAGCTCAAAGGCAAGGGCATGGTCTCACTCCAGGGGCACGGCCGTGGAGACCTCTTTGCCGTCACCACCATCGTCACTCCCACCCGGATGACCCGCGAACAGAAGAAACTGCTCGAACAGTTCGCCGCTATCGAGGACAAGCACCAGTCCGGTAAACGCTTCGGCGATAAAGTCAAGGACATCTTCGGCTGATACGGGAGCGCGGGCGTCCGCAAGCCATGCGGACCGCAACCTCCGCGCTTCCGTATCTTGCCAACAATCCCCAGTTGGTGTAGCTTATCTACCCCATACCATATGTTGTGGTAACGGGCTATATCTATATTAATTATATGCGCAGAACTCTCAAAACGATCCTGATCCTGATCATCGGCCTCGGAGCAGCCTGGTGGTTCGTCAGCAGGCTGGACTGGCAGACGGTCGGGATGAACCTGCGCAATGCGAGGATCTGGCCGCTGGTGGGAGCTGCGGTGCTGATCAATCTGACGATTCTGGCGCGGAGCATACGCTGGCAGGCATTCCTCAATCCGATCACGAAAGTCGGCCTCGGCAGCCTCTTCGCGGCCACCTCGATCGGATTCGGCAGCCTCTTCATCATCGGCCGCGCCGGCGAGATCGTCCGTCCGGCGATTCTCAGCCTGCGGGAACGCCTCCGCCCCAGCGCCACGATCGCGACTATATTAATAGAGCGGATCTACGACACGACGACCGTCGTTTCGCTCTTCGCCCTGAATCTTCTCTTCTTCGATCTTTCGGGGACCACGCTCAACGACGAGCGGAGCGCCAGATCACTGAGACTGCTCGGACTGACTCTGATCTCCGCGGTCGTCGTCGGACTGATCGTGCTGGTCGTTCTTCGGCTCAAGTCCGACCGCCTGATCGGCAAGCTCGAAAGATCCTCGAAGGGATTGCCTAAGTCGGTCGCCGGCCCGCTTCTGAATCTGATCAAACATCTCGCTGACGGACTGTCGGTCCTGCTCAACCTGAGGGAGCTGGTCGTCACGATTCTCTACACCATCCTGGTCTGGAGCCTGATTTCAGCCGCCACCTGGATGACGCTCTATGCTTTCGGCCAGAACTTTTCGCCGGGTCAGATCATCTTCATACTCGGCATGGGGCTGGTCGGATCCGTCGTCCCGACCCCCGGCGGATCGGCCGGCGCATTTCACGTGGCTGCGGCCAAGGGATTCGAGATCCTCGGGCTCGAGAAGAACCTCGCCGCCAGCATCGCCATCATCTATCACCTTATCGCTTTCGGCCCGCCCTTTCTGCTCGCCCTCTACTTTCTGATCCGCGACGAAATAAGCATCAGCCAGATCAGAGAGATGCTGGCCAGCGAATCGGAGGAGCATCCCGGCGCGCCACGCGAGGAAAGCATCAAAACCGGAGGTCATCAGTCATGAAGTGTCCCTTCTGCGGTCATATCGAGGATAAAGTCGTCGATTCCCGCGAATCGAGAGAGGGCGACGCAATCCGCCGCCGCCGCGAATGCCTCAAATGCGAACGCCGCTTCACAAGCTACGAGAGAATCGACGAGATCCCCTACATGGTCGTCAAAAAGGACGGCCGCCGGGAACCCTTCAACCGCGACAAGGTCATGGCCGGACTTCTTCGCGCCTGCGAAAAACGCCCCGTCTCGACCACCAAGCTCGAGGCCATCGTCAATGCCGTCGAAGCCTATGTCCAGACTTCCCCGGAACGCGAGCGGTCGACCTCCAAAATCGGCGAGATGATCATGCGCCGCCTCAAGGAACTCGATAAGGTCGCCTATGTCCGCTTCGCCTCCGTCTACCTCGAATTCCAGGACGTCTCGGAATTCATGGACGAATTGAAGGGGCTCATCCGCCTCAGAAAATAGTTCCGGGGACGCGGGCGGAAAAATCCGCTCGTTCGATCGCCGAAAAATGAGTTTGACGCTTGCAATTATTTAATTAGATTGGTAGTATGCGCGTTTTGACGGCGTACCTAATTCGGGTATCATATATGACTGCCTGAAGGCGGTGGCCGGCAGCAGACGACAGACCCGGAATGCCGGTGTAGCTCAGTTGGTAGAGCAACTGACTTGTAATCAGTAGGTCGGGGGTTCAAGTCCCTTCACCGGCTCCATCCAATCCGTCGAAGCAACTGCGCGGCAAGGGTTTATTGAGAATTCGCAGGCCGTCGAAGCAATTCTACGGCAAGGTTTTTTTGACAATTCGCAGGGGTGGTCGAGTGGCTAATGGCACCGGGCTGTAAACCCGGCGGACGACAGTCCTACGTAGGTTCGAATCCTACCCCCTGCATCCGACTCGGAGATCCGCGGCGGGTCTCCGATTGAGCGGGCGTAGCGCAATTGGTAGCGCACCAGCCTTCCAAGCTGGTTGTTGCGGGTTCGAGTCCCGTCGCCCGCTCCAGTTTTCGGTCCCGGTCGTTCAAACGCATCGGGACCGCGACGAGCCCACATAGCTCAGTAGGTAGAGCGCGTCCTTGGTAAGGACGAGGTCACCGGTTCAAGTCCGGTTGTGGGCTCCAGACAGAACTCCGGACCGGCGGAATCAATCCGGATCGATTTCGAGGACCAGAAGAATGGGAAAAGAGAAATTTGATCGCAGCAAGCCGCACGTCAACATCGGGACGATCG
>CALBSU010000375.1 GCA_937967285.1 uncultured Acidobacteriota bacterium | reverse complement strand
GCAGACGCGAAACCGTCAAACTGACCTTCGGCAAATAAGGCCGGCCGGTCGATCCGGAAACCTTCCCTCATTTTCACATCTTACTGGCCTGATTTCACTGATGCTGTTATGCTTAACCATCCAAAGCCGGCCGCTGGCCGGCGAAAAGGTCGGTTCCGTTGAGCTGTGAAATATCCCATGTCTGCCAAAATTACCGTCATCGTCTACATTCTGATCTGCTTCGAAATCGGTATCTTATTAATGGTGCTGCCGTGGACGCAGTACTGGGACGACAACTTCTTCCTCTATTTCATCACCGGCAAGCTGAATGCGCCATGGTTCCCCGGCTTCATGACCAGCGGTTACGTTCGCGGCGCCGTGACCGGCCTGGGAGCTCTGAATATTCTGGCCGGATTGAGGGACGCCTTTAAATTCCGAGAGAGCGTTCAGGCGATGGTCGCTCTGGGAAACAACGGAAAGAAACCAGGGCGTGAATCGGCAACCATCGAAAGTTGATTCCCCGCTGATCTGCCTGATCACCGATCGCCGCTCCCTGATGGTTCATGGCGGGCAGCCGGAAGAGGATCTTCTGAACCGACTGGTCGAGCAGGCGTGGATTGCGGCCGGTGCCGGCTGTCAATTGATCCAGATCCGTGAGAAGGACCTCGCAGCCGGCGCACTGCTCTCATTGACCCGCCGGGTGATCGAAGCAGCAGGGGGTTACGGCGCCAGGGTTCTGGTCAACGACAGACTGGACGTCGCGCTGGCCGCCGGCGCCGACGGAGTCCACCTGCCCGCCTCTTCTCTGCCGCCCGCCGAAGCCCGCGCCGTCGCCGACCGGGCAGGATTGCCAGATTTCGTCATCGGCGTCTCGACACATTCGCTGGAAGATGCCCTGGCCGCCGAATCGGGCCGCGCCGATTTCATCGTCACCGGCCCCGTCTTCGAGACGCCCTCCAAAGCCGCTTACGGCCCGCCGATGGGACTCGAACGGCTGGGCGAGATCTGTTCGCGAATCCGCATCCCCGTCCTCGCTCTCGGCGGAATCACCCCAGAAAATTTCGACCTGCCGTTGCGAGCCGGCGCGGCAGGAATCGCAGGGATCGGGATTTTCAGCGATCCGGCGAATCTGAGCGCCGCAGTCCGCAACATCCTCAACTTCAATGCCTAAAATTGTCCTTCGAAACAAACAGTTGTTGCAGTCGGGTGTCGTAATCAAGTATCCTAAACAGGCCGGAAAAGTTGTATAAGTCCTTCCTTTGTAATATCAACTCCGGCGAACCGCATCATTCAAGAGTTACACTTGCTGCCAGCTACCAAGGAGCACGATTATGAATGCAGCTGACGAGGGAAACATCGCACAGACGGAAGCCTCGCAGGAGCAGGCGCCATCATTCTCTTCCAACGAGATGACCTCGCCCGGCAATCTCGAGAAGGTGCGCGACATCCTGTTCGGCGCCCAGATGCGCGACTACGACAAACGCTTCAACCGGCTCGAAGAGCGCCTGATCAAGGAAGCGAATGACGTCAGAGAGGAGACGCGCCGCCGTTTCGAGACGCTCGAGACGTACATCAAACAGGAGATCAGCGCTCTCAGCGACCGGCTCAAATCCGAGAACCAGCAGCGGATCGAATCCGGCGAGGAGTCGACCCGTGAGATGCGCGACACGGCGCGAACGATCGGACAGCGGATCAGCCAGGTAGACGAGCAGATGTCGCAGGCCCATCGCGATCTGCGCGAACATATCCTCGCGCAGTCACGTGAACTGGCCGACGAGATCCGCCGCAAACACGACGAGATCACCGCGGCACTGACGCGCGAATCGCGCGAACTGAGATCCGACAAGGCCGATCGCTCGGCTCTCGCCAATCTCTTCACCGAACTGGCGATGCGCCTGAACAACGATTTCAAACTGCCGGGCGACGAATAACCGTCCGGCTCGATGCCATGTCCCGATAGCCATGAGCGATTCACCGCTTCGCATTGTTCCCAAACAGCCCGCCGAGCCTGAAGCGCCCGGACCGGATGCGCTCGAGCCGGATCCGACGGCCCAGCTCGAGGAACTGCGCCGCCTGCTGCTCGAACCGGAACAGTCGAAGCTCGATAACGTCCTCGAACGGCTCAACAACCCTCGCGTCCGGGCCCGCGAGATGAGTCGGGCGCTGCCGGAAGCCATCCGTCTCAGGACGGCGCAGGACGATTCCGTCACCGAAGCTCTCGGTCCGACCATCGTGACCGCCTTTCATAACTCGATCAAAAAAGACCCGCGCCCGGTCGCCGATGCCATCTCGCCGCTGATGGGGCCGGCCATCCGAAGGGCGATCTCGAATACGCTCAACAGCCTCATCCAGTCGTTCGATCAGACGATCAAACACAGCTTCTCGTGGCGCGGTCTGAAATGGCGGCTCGAGGCGATGCGGACGGGGCAGTCATTCGCCCAGGTAGTGCTCTACCACACACTCGTCTACCGCGTCGAACAGGTCTTTCTGATCCACAAGCAGACGGGGATCCTGCTGCAGCACGTCTCTTCCCCGGCGGTCGAGACGCGGGACGCCGACATCGTCTCAGGCATGCTGACCGCCATCCAGGACGCGATCCGGAATTTCGCCAGCGACTCCTTCGGACAGGGGGATGATGAAGCCGTCGAGAAGCTCGATCTGGGAGACCGCGAGGTCTGGCTTGAACACGGACCGCAGGCCGTGCTGGCGATCGTCCTCACCGGCAACGCATCCGAGAACCTGCGCGAGGAGTACTTCGCGCCGGCGCTCGAATCGATACACGCCGAGATGGGCGACCTGCTGACAAGGTTCGACGGCGACACACAGCCCTTCGAGATGGCCCGCCACCACCTCGAAAGTTGTCTCCAGACCAGGTATCACGTCGAGACCGACCCGGCGAAATATCGCATTCCGTCCTACATCTGGCTGCTCTGCATCCTGATAATCGCGGCTCTCGGCGTCTGGGCCTTCTTCACCTGGCGGGCGTATTCGCGCTGGCAGGATTATCTCAGCAGGCTGAAAACCGAACCCGGCATCGTCGTCACCGAAGCGGGAACATCCGGCCGGACGAGATACGTGATCGGCCTGCGCGATCCTCTGGCCGCCGATCCGGATGCGATCCTCAGAAACGAGACTGAAATCAATCCCGCCACCGTCAGCGGCCGCTGGACGCCTTACCAGGCGCTCGATCCCAGATTCAGCCTCGAACGCGCGCGCCGGGCGCTCGCGCCTCCCCCGGGAGTGACGCTCTCGCTCAAAGCCGGAACGCTGAGGGCCGAGGGCATCGCGACGACCGGGTGGATCGAGGACGCGACAGTGCTGGCCAGGGCGCTGCCCGGAATCGACAGGTTCGACGCTTCCCGGCTCATGGACCAGGAAGCGGACTCGCTGCGACGGGCCATCGAAGCGCGCATCTTCCGCTTCGTTACCGGCAAGGCTGATCTGGTCCCCGGACAGACTGAAGCGATCAACGAAACGCTCGCCGGCATTCAGCGGCTGCTCGAAAAAGAGAGCGCCATGCGCCGCAAAGTCCGAATCACCGTCTCGGGACACGCCGATTCCGAAGGCGATGACGCATACAATCTCAGGCTGAGCCGCACGCGCGCCGAACGCATCGCGTCGCTCTTCACCGCCAGAGGCATAGCACAGGACCGCTTTGAAATCCGCGGAGTGGGAGCCAACGAACCGCTCCGCCCCGAAAACACCCCCGAAGACCGTCAGTTCAACCGCAGCGTATCCATCAAAGTCGCCCTCGGAGAACGTCAATGATCCAGAAAAAGATCTGTCTCCTCGGCGCTTTCGCGGTCGGGAAGACAAGCCTCGTCGCCCGCTACGTCAAAAGCATCTACTCCGACCAGTATCTGACCACGGTCGGCGTCAAGGTCGACAAGAAGGTCATCTCGCTCGATGACAGAGAGGTAACGCTCATCGTCTGGGACCTCGCCGGCGAGGATGAATTCCAGAAGGTCCAGATGTCATACCTGCGCGGCGCTTCGGGATATCTGCTGGTCGCTGACGGCACCCGGGGCAATACGCTCGAGACCGCACGCATGCTCTCCCAGCGGACCGCCGACACCGTCGGCGATATCCCCTTCATCCTCCTCATCAATAAACTCGATCTGGCGGATGAATGGGAGGTCGAGGAACGCTCGATCGAAGAGTTCCGGGCCGGCGGATGGACGGTCATCAAGACCAGCGCCCTGACGGGCGAAGGCGTCGAAGAGTCATTCACTCAACTCGCTGAAATGATGGTGAAGTAATGCCGGAGCGCGGACGCCCTCGTCCGCATGTGTCAATAAGCGGACGAGGACGTCCGCGCTCCCACAAAAGGAACAATTATGACCGGAGAATTGCCCCGGCAGATCGGTCAGTATCTTCATGAACTGTCGACCGCGCAGCGCAGACCGGCCTGGCTGCAGCTCGACTCGGAGGGCTCGCTTCTCGACTGCGGGGGACACCTCAGCGCCTACGGACTGCACGATCTGGTTCCCGGCAAATACATCGGGGATCAGATCTATTTTCTCGAGGGACTCTTTCCGCTCGACACCGAACGGCTGATCCTGCCCGCCGTCCAGACCGATTCTGGAATCCCCGCCGACCTGCATCTGCTGAAGAACGAGTCCGGCGATCTCGTCCTCTTCCTCGACGCTACCGAACAGATATTTCATCAGGGACTGATGCAGCAGAAAGGCAACGAGCTGAGCCTCAGCTATCAGCGGCTGGTCCGCGAGATTCAGAAGAAAGAGGTCCTGCTGCACTGCATCGTGCACGATCTGGCCGGCCCGCTGATGGGCATCAAGGGCGGCTTCGAGCTGCTCAGCGCCGAGCCGATCTCAGAAAAAGGTCGCAAGTTCCTCGAGATCGGGCTCCGCCAGGCCACGCGCCAGGAATCGCTCATCCACGAGATTCTCCAGGCCTTCTCCGCCGAACTGGAATCCTTCGAATCGTTCCATCAGGATCCGGAAAAATCGCCGGACGCGCTGCAGGCCGCGAAGGTGGTCGCCGAGGCACTGCTCCCCGCATTCGACATCAACCAGGTCAAAATCAGGATCGATGCCGATCCGAAGGGGCAATGGAAGGTCGTCGGAGAGAAATCGCGGCTCGAACGGGTCGTCTCGAACCTCGCTGAGAATGCGCTCCGCCACAGCTCCGCCAACTCGACCGTCACGATCAGGCTGATCGACGAAGGCGAAAAGATCATGGTTGCGATCGACGACGAGGGTCCCGGCATCCCGGAAGAACTGGCCGGCGCGCTCTTCCAGAAGTTCGCCCAGGGAAAGAAAGGCCGAGGCAAGATCGGCCTCGGCCTCTACTTCTGTCGCATCACCGTCGAACACTGGGGCGGCGAGATCGGCCATCATCCCCGCGAAGAAGGCGGCACACGCTTCTGGTTCCGGCTGCCCAGACCTCACTCGCAATGACAGCCCTCAATCGATAACCCGCTGAATTATCTTCCAGCCATCGGGAGTCTTCTTCCAGGTATCCTGGTATTTTCCCGTCATTTTGGCGCGATGCCCTTCACTTCCGCCCGGCGGAGATATCAGCGCATCGGTGGCAACGTCGACCGTAACTTCCGCGACATCGTCTTTCAGCTTGAGGCTCTCGACCCGGGATTTGATGTAATAGATCGTCATCGCCCTGAATGAGAACTCCATGGCATTCATGAACTTCGGCAGTTTCATCGTCCTGCCCTCATCGCTCTGTTTGAATATGCATTCAGGAGCGAATATCGTCTCGACATTCCTCCGGTCGCGCCCCTTGTACGCCACGTCGAACCTCTCATAACCGGACTGGATGGACTGCCTGACCTCCGCCTCGTTATCACCGCAGGCCGTGAGCGGCAACATCATGGCCATCAACAGAATTATCAGCGTGATTGTCTTCTGCATTGTTCTTCCTCTCTTTCATATCTTCTCGCCAGTCGGCCTGGATACTGACCGGTTCGCGCCCTGAAGCACCCGCCGACAAACCTGACGGCCGCTTCAGGGCGCCAGTGGTTACGGCAGATAGAAGGCGTACAACTTATTGTTGGCGCCCGGACCGCCGAAAGCTCCACCGAATCGGCCATACCCTGAACCCCAGTAGACCGTTCCCTTGACCACCGACGGACCGCACATGACCGTCCCTCCGGAGTTGAAACTCCAGAGGACCTGCCCCGAAACGGCATTCATCGCATACATGTGCCCCGAATTCGAGCCGGCGAAGACCACGTCGTTGGCCACCGTGACCATGCCGTAATCCTTGCCGTCCAGCGGATCGGGTGTCTGCCAGATGTAGGCTCCGGTCGCCGCGTTGAGTCCGGCCCAGAGTCCTGCCGATTTGGTCTCTCCGTTGAGTGTCGTGTAGGGCTTGCCGTCGTTGTTGGAGACCGCGACGTAGACCCGTGTCCCGTCTGTTGCCGAGCCCCACTGAATTCCGCCGGCCAGACCTCCCGGGCCGACCTGCGTCATCCAGACGACCGCACCCGTGTCCGGATTCAGCGCCCAGTACCGACCGCTCTTCTGCCCCGCGCCGACCAGGTCGAAACTGTTGCCTCCAACCTTCGCCGTGAACAGGTTCGGCCCCGATCCGAAGTCGTAATCGGGCCCCTGCCCCGGATCGAACTGGTCCGGAGTGAAGTCCCGCACTACATTCCAGGTGTCGGCGCCCTGAAGCCGTTTGCCCCAGTTGATCGCACCTGTCTTCAGGTCGAGAGAGAGCACTGCATCGATGTAATCGTCGGCTGCAAGATAACTCTCGCCGTTGGCCGGGTCCGCGGCGATCTGAGCCTCAACCGCGGGCGGTACGCTGTAGTTGTTTCCGGTTGCGACATAAACCGACTTTCGAGAATCATCGACTGCCGGCGTGCCTCCCCAGACCGCGCCTCCCGTGTAACCGGGCGGAACCATATAGGTCTGCCAGATCATGCTCCCGTTCGACGCATCTAACGCTACAACCTTGCCGCGGAAGAAATACTGCCAGCCGGGTATGAATCCGGCAGCTTCCTCCAGCGAGCAGACGCCCACCACCAGCGTTTTCCCTGAAACTACCGGCGAAGAGGTGACAGCCGAAAAGGGATGTGAATCGACTACCGTCCTCCAGACCAGAGCGCCGGTATTCTTGTTCAAGGCTATGACGCTGGCGGTCTTATAGTTGCCCGCGGGAAACCCCATGATCTGATCGAGGTCTCCCTGGTCACCGATGATCACCAGATCCTTGTATATCGCCGGACTGGTGCGCGAGATCGACGGTTCACTTCCCGTAATTGTCGAGAGCTTGACGGACCATCTGGCTGATCCGGTATCGGTATCAACCGCATGGATCCATCCGCCCCAGTCGACTACGTATGCGACCTTCCCTTCGACAGTCGGTGTCGCGCTGACATCTCCCTGTGTCGTGAATGCCCATTTCAAAGCCAGCCCGCCGACATTGCCTGCGCTGATCGACTTTTCGCTGCTCGCATTCCTGTCATTGCGCACGCTGCCGCCACCGACGGTCCAGTTCTGAGCTAAGGCGCCGGTTGAAAGAATCGCCATCATCAACAGGCATAGCAGAATACTCCCTGTTGAACGGCTCATTTTTAGAGTCATGATAATTATCGTCTCCTTGTGTTTTCGTTAAACAGCTGTTTCGGCAATCCGTAACGCATAAGGGGCGTCGCTGCGGATTACCTCGTTGATTCGGTAATTCAGGAAGTAACTGTTAAGCAGCAGGAATTAATTTTTGAGATGACAGATCATCATGCCGTTCCGCGGACACACTTCTCCCGGAACAGATTGCACTTCGGCCATTTCTGTTTGTTCAGCCAGGCTTCTTGTCAGCAGGTGGATTTCAGTCTGCGACGACTGTTATGCAGGTATAAGTTGATGAAGTTGTGAAAATCATATCTCGCTCCGTTCCATGTTGCACCAGATAAGGTCCGCCGGATTGCTTCACATACTTGCGTCGGTTTCAACCTTAATATCGTAATCCGGACAGATACTCCCTCATTCTTTTTTCCGGCGGCAGCGGTCAGGTCACAGTTCGACCGCCAATCAGGGTCAGCATGCAACAGCCTCAATACGGACGAAGGCCGGAACGAAAACGTCCCGGCCTTAAATGACGGGGCAATTGGATGAATCGCGAAGGCCGCTAAGATTGCAAAGGTTTATTTGGAGATCAGTACCCGTGTTAATGCCCATTGAACTGGACACGGATATTAAGAAAACCTTTGCCCTCTTAGCGGCCTTTGCGTCAGATCCCCTTTGCGGCCTTCGCGTTCCTTACATCGGGGAAGCGAAGTTATCTCTTTCGCTTCAGAGATTTCATCTTATTCTCTGCCGCCCTGAACCTGACGATCCGACCGATCAGGGCATAGGGGATCTTCCTGTCCAGCGGAAACTGAATCGCGCCTTTTGATGTCTTGTAACCCGCCAGTTCTTCTCTGAAGTTATCGATCCCCGACGGCGCCGGATAGAAACCGATGTGGTTCCGGCAGGCGGCGAAGTGGACAAGGTTCCCGTTCAGAACGAAGGTCGGCATCATGTATTTGATCGCCTCCTCCGCCCCTGGCGCGGCCTTTCTGATCGTCGCCCTGATCTTCTCGAGGATCTCCCGGATCTCCGGCGGCTGAGCTTCGATGTATTCATCGATGTTTTTCGGCGTTGATTGTCTGCTTCTCATGGCTCACGTTATATCAGGATCGGAGTTATTTAGGAACACCTGCAGAAGGCGGCGGAATCACTGAATCCTCAAGGTAATGTGCGTAGCATCCCCGAGTCGCCGGGAAAGAGCCGCCGTCCTTGAGTACAGGTCCTGAAATTCGGCCGAGTTGATGCCCTGCATCGAGGCCAGCGGGCCGGCGAGTGCGGCAAGCAGCATCAGTTCGATCCTGGCGCGGTCATCGGTATCGGGCAGATGCTCGATCATCCGCAATCCGCGGCGGGCAAATGCGACCGCTTCGTGACAGGCATGAACGTCTACGGCCGACTGAGCGGCCCGATGGTAGAAATCAGCGGCTCGCGCGTATGACCCTCCGTTTTCGTACAATGCCGCGATTTCACATGTCATGGTGCTCACGCGCGGGCCGCAGATAGTCTCGAGCGCAACTGCCAGCGCCAGGCTCAGTTCAGCATATCGCCCAGCCTCAAGCGATCTCTCAAGCGCCTGCCGGTGGAGCGAATGAATGAATCGATACCGCTTCGTCATCCTGCCGTCGTGCAGTTCGTATTCATCGACCAATCTGATGATCGA
>CALBSU010000374.1 GCA_937967285.1 uncultured Acidobacteriota bacterium | reverse complement strand
ATTCTTGTTGGCTGTACATCATTGTTTGTAAGACAGTTATTTTATCGTTCTTTCGATATGATTATTTTATGTGATCAACCTGACGATCCACCGAAGTATAAAGTACAAAGTATAAAGTAGAAAGACATTAAAGTGTTCAGAGCTGTCTTCTTTCTACTTTCTACTTTTTACTTTCTACTTTTATCCATGCCTCGTTGAAATGGGCATGTTTGATGGACTTCCTGCGAATTTTGCCATCGGGATCCTTCTCCAGATCCTTGCGGTTGAGATGATAACTGTATGTCGCATGGAGCGATCCGTCGCGGGCCTGCATGATCGAAGGATAATGATACTGTCCCGCTTCGGCGCCCGGCTCATCGCGTTCAAGGTGGCGCGTCCATCGCCACGTCTTTCCTTCGTCCTCTGAGATCGAGACGGCGAGGCTGTGTCGGCCTCTTTCGGTGTCGTTGTAGATCAGCGCCCAGTTGCCGTTGCGGAGCGAGATGATCTCGGCGCCGGCCCCGGGATTCGGCAGTTCGCTGTCGACCACCGGAGACCACGTCTCGCCCCTGTCGCGCGATTCGCTGGCGTGCAGCCGTTTCGGAGCCGGTCCGTTGTCGCGCATCAGTGTGTATAGGCTGCCGTCGCGTCGCCGGACGATGCTCGGCTGAATGTTGCCGAGTCCGACCAGCGGCGTGCTCGTATGCCAGGTCTTGCCCCAGTCGTCGGTGATCGCCATCAGCGAGAACGAAAATCCGTCAGAGTAGAGCGGAACGATCAGCCGGCTGCCGTCGAGCACGAAAGGATGCGCCCGCGTCATCCAGCCCATCCGGCGAAAGTATTTGTCGGCCGCATTCTTTCGCGTCCGGTCGAGATATGCTTTCATCTGAGTCCGCGTCGATTCCGGCTCGGACTCAAGCTTCTTCTCGTACCCGTCGATCACTGAATTGACCGTATCGGCGAACTTCTGTCCCGGCGTGACGTGAAGAACCTCGTTGACGTCCCAGACCGGCGGCCCCGAACCCTGATACCTGCTCGAAATCCGGTACCTCATCAGTGCCGTGTGCCATTCGTTGGCCAGTATCGTCGGCCAGAGCAGCCATAATCTCTGCTGCGGGTCGATGAAGATCGTGCAGTTCGTGTCCGGATATCCCGGAATGTCCGCCATCGTGAACCGCTGACTCCATCTGCCCGCTCCCTTCTTCAATCTGGCTCCCTCGACCTTGACATCGTCCGCCTGCCGCTCGCCCGATCCATGAAACCAGCAGACCAGCAGGTCGCCGTTCGGACATTCGACGATCATTGAAGCGTGATTGTGCCAGTGCTCGAGCGGAAATATGAGCTCCGATCGAAGAAATGGCGCCTCGTTCGCAGCGCCCCCCGCTCCTCCTGTCAGCGCCGCTATCAGTAAAGTTGCAGCAACCATTCCCAGTCTTTTCATTCGAATGATGTCCTCTCTCAGATTTTCTAGTGTTTCCCCGGGATCGATTCAAGATATTCTCACATCTCGATGCATTGGTGAAAGTTAATCGCGACCCTTGTGCAGGACCGTGCTCGACGGGATATAATCCCGACTCATTCGAAAACGCGGACAGCGCCACCTCGCAGGATTGATAAACTTTCCGTGACGAGGTTCCGCGTTCGTGCGTCTTGAAGGTATCAATACTTAAAAATAATTGATTCGGGAGCATAGATTGAATTTTCGATACGCATTAATTCTGTTCGGTCTGTCATCATCCATTCTGATCAACAACGGTTGCGGCGGAGGAGGAGCGCCGGCTTCGGCATCGCGCGGGCGCGGAGTCGAGAATCTGCCGGTCAAGGCCGTGCAGACCGTACTGACCGAGCAGCGGAGCCTGGTCAGGACTGTCATCGCGCCGGGAACCCTGGCCGCTGACGAACAGGCGACTCTCAGCTTCAAGGTCGCCGGACGGCTCAACTCGCTCAAAGTCGATCTCGGCTCTCAGGTCAGGGAAGGGCAGGTCGTCGCCCAGCTCGAGACCAACGACTTCCGTGTCAGGCTGCAGCAGGCGGAAGCCGCTCTCCAGCAGGCGCGAGTCAGGCTCGGTCTGCCCGCGCAGGGCGAGGATGACAGAGTAGATATCGAGGGCACGGCTCTCGTTCGTCAGGCTCGTGCGCTGCTCGACGAGGCATCGCAGAACAGAGACCGCACAAGACAGCTCGTACAGCAGGGAATTCAGCCGCAGGCCGAACTCGATCGCGTCGAGTCCGCATTCAAGGTCGCCGACAGCCGCTACCAGGATGCCATAGAAGAGGTTCGTAACCGGCAGGCCGTTCTCCTGCAGCGCCGCTCTGAGCTGGCCATCGCCCGGCAGCAGTTGGCCGAAACGACGCTCTACGCTCCGTTTTCGGGCGCAGTTCGCGAGCGTCTGGTAACGGTCGGAGAGTTTCTCTCGCCCGGCGCCCCGTCGCTCAGGATCGTTCGTCTCCATCCGCTCCGCCTCAGACTCGAAGTGCCTGAACGCGAGGCGAGCGGGCTTCGCATCGGTGAGTCGGTCAAGGTCATAGTCGATGACCAGGGTGGCAGGAACTACAGCGGGCGCGTCGCCAGACTCAGCCCCGCCTTCGACGAACAGAGCCGCACTCTCGTCATCGAGGCCGAGGTCGATAACCAGTCGGGCCAGCTCAGGCCCGGCTCGTTCGCGCGCGCCGAAATTCAAACCACAACTTCATCACAGGTCGTGACGGCTCCCGCTTCCGCCATCGTCAACTTCGCAGGCATCCAGAAGGTCTTCACCGTAAAGGACAATAAGGCCGTCGAGATCAATGTCATGACCGGCCGCCGCGAAGGCGACTGGGTCGTCGTCGAGGGCATCAAGCCAGATACCCCGGTCGTCATCAAGCCCGGCAATCTCGTTACCGGACAGGGAGTGAAAGTAGAAAGTAAAAAGTAGAAAGTAGAAAGTGCGAAGTGCCTACCGGGGGCAGGCTGGATCAAAGTCCGCGGAGCGGCCAGCATCAACCATTCAACACCAGCCCAGTGGAGCAGCACTTTCTACTTTCTACTTTCTACTTATTAATTATTCTCTTGACTAAAAACCTGATAAACCGTTAATCTAGCGACTCCAGTTGATGGTTGACCTTCAACCCCTCCGTGCCCCCCGCATAAACTGGTCCTGAATGCCTTGCCTCGTGCGCACTGAATTAAGACAAACTGCGTCCGGAAACCCGGAATTCACATCGTTCTGTGAACTGACTGAATGCTGCCTCGACATGAGGTTTCCCGCATGGGTGTCGATCGTCGGGCCGCAGTGTGTTCAAACGGGAAAGCCTGGTCGATCGGGACAATGTTCGGGAAAATGAAATAATTTGTTTGATCTTGGGATACGACTGAAGTAATCTACGTAAGTATCCGTCCCCCCGAGAGTTAACGTATGAAAAATACGGGAGGAGATCCATGCAGTATCGAATGCCGAACCGGCGGAAATATCTGATGCGGGC
This sequence comes from uncultured Acidobacteriota bacterium, assembly GCA_937967285.1. Classification (GTDB taxonomy): domain Bacteria; phylum Acidobacteriota; class Blastocatellia; order RBC074; family RBC074; genus JADJXM01. Next base: position 4,809 of record CALBSU010000374.1, on the reverse strand, counting down.
CCTGGCCTTGATGGTCTGTGTGACCATGGTTTCGGGCACGGCGCCGCTCGCCGGGGCCGAAAAAGCGGACTCAAAAAACGTCTCGAAGAATGTGAACAAGGACGGCGCTCCGCAGGTCGTTGGTCAATTGACGGTGTATGGATCGGTGACGGTGAACGACAAGAAGGCCATCAGCGGAACTACCATCTTCACGGACAGCAAGATCAAGGTCGCATGCGCCAAGGGTAATCGAGCGATCGTCACCCTCGGAGCGATGGGGCGGGTCGAGCTCAATCCCGGCACGCATTATGTCATCAGGTTCTCCGACAGTCTGATCGGCGGCGATCTGGTCGAGGGCAACATCCTGGTCAACTCGAGTCCGGGCGTCAAGGTATCGATCAATTCGGCCGAAGGCGTGACTGCGACAGACGGGCAGGAGGCGGCGGTGGTGCCGGTCCGAACCCAGCGCGGAGTCCGCTGCGTCCCGATGGTTATGACGAGCTCCGGTTCGACCGCAGCACTCAACAGCGCCGCTATCGCAGCCATTCTGCTCGGAGCCGGCGGCGCGGCCGTTGCCGGCGCGGTCGTCTCGACCGACAATGGCAGCGTCGTATCCCCCAGCAATTAAAGGGGAGATAACCAAGACTTACGACGAGTGTTCATCACCTTCAAGCTGAACAACCCCTTGTTGAGGATCGGCTTACTGATCCTGACTCTTTCGGTGTGTGGCGCCCTCGGCTGGCTGGTCTTTTCCAATTTCATCATCAGGGTCTTTGCCGACGGGCGCGTAACCTACAGCAATGAGCTGCTGGCATCGGCCACGCTCAGACTCTCGGACTCTCCACGTCTGCATTTCCGGCTGGCCGAAATGGAGATGGCTGAGGCGGTCACGCGGGAAGAGCTGATCGGAGACGCAGTCTCGCATGCCCGGAAGGCGACCGACCTCTGTTTCTGGGACTACAGATATCATCGAATCCTCGGTCTGCTGCAGGAGATGAGCGGAGACGCTGCCGCGGCCGAACGAACGCTGAGGATCTCGGCTCGACTGGCGCCGAGCAACGCGGAGGTCAACTGGGCGCTCGCCAACGTGCTGCTCAGGCGAGGCAATCTGGATGAAGCCCTGCCTGCCTTCAGGATGGCGACGCGGAACAGCGAAGACCTGCTGCCGATGACCTTCGATCTTATCTGGCGGGCATCCGGTCGAAACCCGGCGGCGCTCAAGACGATGGCCCGGGGATTTCCCTCGATCGAGCTCTCGCTGGTTCAGTTCTTTCTCGACCAGTCGCTTCCGGATGATGCGCTCGAAACATTTCGGATGGTGGACCGGACTGCCCGGTCCAGTTCGGCCAAGAGCGCGGAATATCTGCGCTCGCTGATTCAGAGCGGCAGGCTCGAGACGGCGCGTCGCCTGTGGGTCGATCTGGTGGCGGCGGAGACAGGAGATGTCAGGAACGACGGGGTAGTCTGGAACGCCAGTTTCGAGCGGGATCCCGTCAAGTCGTTTCCGCAGTTTGAATGGAAGATAAATTCGAGCGAGTATGCTCGGGTCGGTCTCGACACCAAGTATGCGAGAACCGGCAACAGGTCGGTCAAGTTCACCTTCACCGGCCGCGACACGACGAAGCTGCTGACTGAACTGCAGCAGTTGATTCCAGTCAGCCCGGGCCGGCGTTACCGGCTGGAATGTTATGCCAAAGCCTACGATCTGATCACCCCGGACGGACCCCGGTTGAGCGTAGTCGCTCCGCAGGGAGTCATCGCCCAGTCAGTTCCCGTCGAAATCTGCAAATCGGAGTGGCAGAAGCTGACGGTCGACTTCACAGCCCCCGAGAGACCCGGCCCCGTTCATATCGCGATTGCCCGCGTGCCGCAGTTCAGCTACGACGATCCGACCCGCGGATCGATCTGGTTTGACGACTTCAGTCTGGTCGAACTCGGCCAGACCTCAGCTGACCTGACGACGGGCGTCGGGAAATGATTTCAACAGGCTGACTGAATACGATTCAAAGAAAGACAAGAGACGCTTCCGATGACGATGGGCTATCACAGAGCAGACACCGGACCGCGCGGCATCCTGGGGATGGTGCTTGCGGTCGGCCTCTTCATGGCCATCGGTCTGTCGGCGATAGCGTTCGGCGCCGCGGTTCCGTGGGGGATGGCCGCGCTCGGAATGATCATTCTGACGCTGCTGGCTTTGTGGGCTGTCAGGTGCGTTGTCGAAAGACGGGTGACTCTCTCAGTCCCGATCACGGTGCTGCCGCTGGCGCTCTTCCTTCTCTACGGTCTGATGCAGACGGTCGCGGTGGTCGACGACAGCGGGCGCAGGTGGAGCATCTCGGTGGACATCGAGGCGACCAGGATGACGCTCGAGATCGGAGCGATCCTGCTGGTCGGAATGCTCCTCGCCGCCAGCGTGCTGACGACGCGCGAACGGCTCGGCTGGTTCACGACCTTCATCGTGGCGTTCGGATTTGCGATGTCCGTCTTCGGAATCATCCAGTACTACACGTGGAACGGGAAGTTCTTCTGGATCCTCGAGCCGCTGACGCCGCCGTCTTCTCCGTTCGGGACCTTCATCAATCACAATCACTTTGCGGGCTTCATCGAGATGATCGTTCCGATCCCGCTGGCGCTGGTTATCCTGCGGGTGGTCAGGCGCGAGCATGCTCTGCTCTTCGTCTTCGCGGCGATTCTGATGAGCGTGGCAACGATCGTATCGCTTTCTCGCGGCGGAATGGTCAGCCTGATCTCGGGGTTTATGTTCATCGTCATCTTCGGACTCAGGCCGTCGATGCTGCGCTACGAAGCCGTCGGCGAGGTCAGGTTTCCGCTCTTTCTGACTCGGATCGCGGCCTTGCTGGTCCTTGCTTTCACGATCGGCGCGGGAGTCATCTGGGTCGGCGGCGATTCGGTCATCAATCGCGTCGAGAAGATGGACTTCTCCGGCGAGGTCAGAAGCAATGAAGCCGGCAGGGAGACATTCTTCCAGAGCCGCGGCTGGATCTGGGAAGACACCTACGCGATGATCCGCGACAACTGGCTGACAGGAGTCGGGATCGGCGCCTACCAGACGGCCTATTCAAAGTATACCGATCGCGACGGTTCGCTGATCGTCGGCCAGGCACACAACGATTATCTGCAGGTGGTCGCCGACGCGGGCGTCATCGGCGGGATTCTGGCCCTGGTCTTTCTTTATCTGCTGGGACGTGATTTTTTCGTCGCGCTCCGCCATCGAGACCCGTTCATTGCCGGCCTGGCGCTGGGGAGCGGGGGCGGCATCTTCGCGCTGCTCGTCCACAGCCTGTTCGATTTCAATCTGCAGATGCCGTCCAACGCGCTGCTCTTCCTGGTTCTCGCCTCGCTGGTTTCGAACACCGCGCGAGCCGTCAGGATGATGCGGGCCAGCGGCGCGACGCTCAGGCGCGCGCAGGAGTACGGACGTCCATCGCAACAGTTGGAGGTATGGTCGTGAAATCAATCTTCAGGTTCAGTTCGTTCTTCAAACCTGTTCTTGTGGTTGCGCTGATCGCCGGGACGGTCCTCGGCCAGCAGCCGAAATCGCCGCGCGTCTCCACGCCGCCGCGTCAGGATACGGAGCCGGGACGGACGGCCAATCTCGGGCCGAGCGTCATCATGTCGGCCGATGAGGACTACCGGCTGGCCGCGAGCGATGTCATCGAGATCATCATCGAGGACGCGCCGGAACTCTCCGGCAATTATCGCGTCAACAAATCGGGCACCATCCCGATGAAATATCTCGGGACGATGAAGGTCATCGACATGACATCGGAAGAGATCTCGACCCAGGTGGCCGAGGGACTCCGCGGCAGATACCTCAAGGATCCGAAGGTCTACGTCACCGTCAAGCAGTACAACAGCCGGAACTTCTTCATCCAGGGATCGATCCGCTCGCCGGGCGTCTACGTCATCGAGGGGCGGCCGTCGCTCTTCAAGCTGATCTCGATCGCGGGCGGGCTGACTGAAAATCACGGCTCGACGGCCTACATCATCCGCGAGACGAAGGTCGATCCGGTCAAACTCGAGAAGGCCCGCGCCGGGCAGGCCGACAAGACCGACAAGCAGGCTGTTCCGACAGAGATCGCGCGCGCCGTCGAGGAGGTCAAGGGAGACGGCACGGTCATCGAGGGAGAGGCCGAATACGAGCTGATCACGGCCCACATCAGCGGGCTCTTCCGCGGCCGCTTCGAACAGAATCTGATCATTCAACCGAACGATCTGGTCTATGTCCCGCCCTCGGACGTCTTCTTCGTCGCCGGAGAGGTCCGGGCGCCCGGACAGTTCCCGCTGCGCGACGGCACGACGCTCCGCCAGGCCATCTCACTGGCCCAGGGAACATACTTCAAGTCCGATACCAAGCACGGAATAATCTTCAGACAGGACCCGCTGAGCGGGAAGCTCAACGAGGTTCGTGTCGATATCGGCGCTGTTATGAGCGGCAAGGCGCAGGATATGCTGATAATGCCGAATGACGTGATCATGGTGCCCAACAGCGCCGTCAAATCCGTCAGCGGCGCACTGATGTCCGCTCTGGCAACCGGCCTGATGTGGAGAATTCCGATCGGACGGTAAGCACAAAGCCCCAATGCGCATTTCACAACAGCCCCCCGGCTGAACCGGCACGGGGCCGGTCGCGACTGCAATCGACCGGCCCCGCGCCCCCTGAAATTGGGACTATTGAGAAATTATGGCTGAAGAGAAGAAAGAACTCGGCAGGGCATTGACCACCGAGGAGACGGCGCTGATCCGTCCGTTCACCGCGCCGCGGCCCAGCACGCAGTCCTATGACAACGGCTACGGCTACGGTCCCGA
>CALBSU010000373.1 GCA_937967285.1 uncultured Acidobacteriota bacterium | reverse complement strand
TACTTTCTACTTTCTACTTTCTACTTTCTACTTTCTACTTTCTACTTTCTACTCAAAGATAATCAATAATCACATTAGTCATGGCGGAAGTTTTCGCGTTTCCGCCGAGGTCCGGGGTGATAGTTCGTCCTTCTCGAATGACGATCGAGACCGCCTGGCGGATACGTTCCGCGGCGGCGGTTTCGCCGAGATGATCGAGCATCATAGCTCCCGACAGGATCAGGGCGGAGGGATTGACCTTGTTGAGCCCGGCGAGGTCCGGCGCGGCTCCGTGAGCGGCTTCGAAGATCGCCACATCGTCGCCGAAGTTGGCGCCGGGGGCGAGGCCGAAGCTGCCGATCAGTCCGGCGCAGAGGTCCGAGATGATGTCGCCATACTGGTTCTGCATGAGCAGGATGTCCCAGCCCTCGGGCTGGCAGGCGAGTTGATAGACGCAGGAATCGACCATGGCGTCGTCGCACAGTATTCCGGGATATTCGGCGGCGACATCGCGTGTGGTCCTCAGGAAGAGGCCGTCGGTCAGTTGCAGGACGTTCGCCTTGTGAATGACGCTGACTCGCCGGCGGCGGTGTTTTCTGGCGTATTCGAAGGCGAAACGGGCCGCGCGTTCTGAGGCCTTGCGTGTCGTGATCTTGATCGCCTCGGCGGCGTCATCACCGACGTTGTGTTCGTAACCGGCGTATATGTCCTCAGTCAGTTCCCGGATGACGACTGCATCGAAACGCGGCGCGTGAGCCCGCACCCCCTCGAAGGCCCGGACCGGGCGGACATTGACGTATGTTCCGAGCTCGACGCGCAGAGCAGTGTTGACGTTCGAATAGATGCGTGGAGACGAATCGTCGTGCTCGACAACGACTTTGCTGCCCATCTTTTCGATATAGACGGGGCTTTTGAGGACCAGTCCGGTGGCGCGGATCCTGGAGAGCGTCTCAGCCGGCAGGGGATCGCCGTACTCCTTTTCCGCTTCGCGACCGATAAGGACATGGTCCCATTCGATCTTGACGCCGGTTGCTTCGATGACGCGGATCGTGGCCTCGCTGATCTCGGGGCCCACGCCATCTCCGCGGATGACTGAAACTTTATACATAATGATGAATTATGAATGATGAGTTATGAATAAGTGACGGGAGCCCGGCTCATAATTCATCACTTTCTTTTGAGTGCCTGCCGAATGGCGGCTTCCGCCAGAGGGGCCATGATCTTGTATCCTTCGGCATTCGGATGCAGCCCGTCATTGGCCAGCTCCGCCTTGAGCATGCCGGTATCATCGACCATCTGACTGAAGTAATCGAGGTAGACGTGCCCGTTGGTTTTGCAGTAATTCTTCAGCCACTCGTTCAGTTTGAGAATCGTTTCGGGCGGGCGTCGTTCTGAGACTCTGGTGCGCCCGTAGTCATGGATCGGCAGAACTGAGGCGAAGACCATTTTGATCCGGTTGATCCTGGCAAGCTCCGCTATCGATTCGTAGTTATCGGTGATCATTTCGATGGTCATCGGCCCGGTATTGCCTGCGATGTCATTGGTCCCGGCGAGCAGTACGACCACCCTGGGCTTGAGCTCGATCACGTCAGGCCGCATGCGGATGAGCATCTGCGGTGTGGTCTGCCCGCTGATTCCGCGATTGATGTAGGGCTGATCCGGGAAGTACTCATCAAGTTTCCATCCGTCGGTAATCGAATCTCCGAGAAAGACGACGCGGTTCTCGTTCCTTGCCGGAGGAGGGACTTTGGCATTGGCGTCGCGGTAGCGGTTGATCTGCGGCCAGTCGGAGAGCCTGCGTTCGGCTCTGTCCAGTCGCTGTTTTATCGCCTCGGGGGATTCAGGTGCCGGTGTCTGTGCTGCGGCCGTGCCGGCTGCGAGAACAAGGATGAGCGGGAAGAATATTCTCAACGATCCCATATCAGTTCGACCTCGAAAATTTGTGATGATCGGCGAATTTGCCGAATAGATTTTATCAGCTTCAGTCTAACAGATAGAAGGATGGAAAGTTGATGCCGGAGAGTAAAAGTCGGTTCGCGACCTCGAAAATCGAGCGCAAATGAAAGATACTGAATCTGTCACCGTGCGGTTCAGCGGTAATTCTCATCAGATATTACAGAAAAGCGTTCAAGGCGCCGGATTTGGGCGGACGGCGAGTCCGCCGGATTCAGGCCGGGCTTTTTATCCGGAGCAGAAGATGAATCGATCAAAAAACAGAGCGTTGGTAGCGTTTATCCTGCTGGGGCTGATCCTGGCCGGCTGCGGCGGGCAGGAGACAACACAGGACAAGGGGGCATCGATGTTGAAGAAAGAGGCGTACGGCAGGATGCCGGATGGAACGGAAGTCGATCTCTACACGCTGACCAACCGGGCCGGCATGGAAGTGAAGATCACCAATTACGGCGGCATCATTGTTTCGATCAAAACGCCGGATCGTGACGGAAAAATGGGCGATGTCGTGCTCGGGTATGACGATCTGAACGGATACGCGACCAAAAATCCGTTCTTCGGCTGTCTGGTCGGCCGGTACGGCAACAGGATCGGCAAGGCGCGTTTCAGCCTCAACGGCGTCGAATACAAGCTGGCGGCCAATAACGGCCAGAATCACCTGCACGGCGGCCTGAAAGGATTCGACAAGAAGGTCTGGGCAGCGAAACCGCTCGAGACGGCGAACGGAGTCGAACTCAAATACCTCAGTTCGGACGGAGAGGAAGGCTATCCCGGCAACCTCTCGGTCACCGTCACCTACACGCTGGCTGACGACAATTCGCTCAGGATCGACTATCTCGCGACGACCGACAAGGAGACGGTCATCAATCTGACCAATCATTCGTATTTCAACCTGTCGGGCGAAGGGGACATCATCGGGCACGAGATCATGATCGACGCTGACCGGTTCACGCCGGTCGATTCCGAGCTGATCACGACGGGCGAGCTCAGACCGGTGGCCGGAACGCCGTTCGATTTTCTGAAATCGACCCCGATCGGCGCCCGGATCGACGCCGCCGACGAGCAGATCGTCTTCGGCAAGGGGTATGATCATAACTTCGTGCTGAATCACAAACCGGGCGAGACGGGGCTTGTGGCCCGCGTTTACGAACCGAAATCAGGGCGGGTCATGGAGGTCATGACGACGGAGCCGGGCGTGCAGTTCTACACCGGAAACTTCCTCGACGGCACGATCAAGGGCAAGGGCGGACAGGTCTATGCTCGACGGTCGGGTTTCTGTCTCGAGACGCAGCATTTCCCCGACTCACCGAACAAGCCTGAGTTCCCGTCGGCAGCGCTCAAACCCGGCGAGACATACAGGACTGCGACGGTATTCAAATTTGGAGTGCGGCGCCCGTAGGCGCCGCTTGGTAAAGTAAAAGCGTTGCGCGTGCGCACCGCACTCCTAAAAAGTGAAGCCTTTTTTATATTCCTTGCACATGCGGCGGGAGGGGACGGCCTTTCCGGGATTGCAGAGTCCGAGCGGATTGAAGACGTCCTTGACTGAGAGCATGACGTCGAGCGAGTCCTGATCGAAGATCATCGGCATGTAATCTATCTTGTCGGCGCCGACTCCGTGTTCTCCGCTGATCGAACCGCCCGCCTCGACGCACAATTTCATGATCTCCTTGCTGGCCTTGTTGACGCGCGCGACGACCTCGCTGTCGCGTCCGTCGAAATTGAGGTTGGGGTGGAGGTTCCCGTCGCCGGCGTGGAAGACGGTCGAGAGCATGAGCTGATATTTCGCGCCGATCTCATAGATGCCGGCGAGCACCTGCGGGAGTCTGGTGCGCGGGACGACGGCATCCTGGACGAAGAGGTCGGGGCTGACGCGGCCGAGCGCGCCGAAGGCTCCCTTTCGGCCGGCCCAGAGTTTCTTGCGTTCGGTCTCATCGACCGCTTCGCGAACCGAGCGCGCGCGGTGCTGGCGGCAGATGTCGGCGGCGAGTTTGGCCTGAGCATCGATGCCGGCCTTCAGGCCGTCGAGCTCGACGATCAGGCAGGCGGCGGCGTCGCGCGGGTAACCGGCGGCATATATCGAGTCCTCGACGGCGTTGATCGTCACCTTGTCGATCATCTCGAGGGCCGCGGGAAGGATGCCGGCGGCGATGATGGCGGAGACGGCGCGGCTGGCGTCTTGCAGGTCCTCGAAGTCGGCGAGCAGTGTAACGACCGTCTGCGGAGACCTCGTCAGCCGGACGATCACCTTTGTCACGATCCCGAATGTACCCTCCGAGCCGACGAATGTCCCGAGCAGGTCGTAACCGATCCCGTCGGCGCCGCCTCCGCCGAGGTTGACGATCTCTCCGGTCGGGAGAACCACCTCGAGACCGAGAATGTGATTGGTCGTCGACCCGTACTTGAGGCAGTGCGGGCCGCCGGCGTTCTCGGCCACGTTACCGCCGATCGTGCAGGCGGTCTGCGATGAAGGATCCGGAGCATAGTAATAACCTCGTTCCGCCACCGCCTGAGTCAGTTTGATATTGATCAGGCCGGGCTGGACGACGGCGCGTTGATTGGCGTAGTCGATCTCGAGTATCCGGTTCATGCGTGCCATCTCGATGATGACCGACCGCTGGCCCTCCTCGCAGCCGAGGGCGAGCGCCCCCGAGCTGAGTCCCGTCCCGGCTCCGCGAGG
>CALBSU010000372.1 GCA_937967285.1 uncultured Acidobacteriota bacterium | reverse complement strand
GGCGAGACGCCGGCGCTCCCGGCAGATAGTCAAATAGATTATTTAAAGTTTATCCGCACCTTATTCGAATAAATCAGCGGGAATGCCTGACCGATGCTCACGCTCATCTCGATTTCGACCTCGCCTTTGCCGATCAGACTTCGCGGCAGCAGCACGTTGAGCTGATCCAGCCCCGCGAAATCCCCCTGCTTTCCGACGAATGCGACGTTCGCCGCCGTCCCGTCGATTTTTACAGTTACAGGAAAGGATGAATTGTTGAGCTGGTTGACGATGCCTGTTCCGAAAAGTATCAGGTAGACCTGCTCGCCCTCAGGCCCGAGATCGATCGGAATCGGAACGAAGCGTTTCAGGGCGTCGTCGTATCGCGCGACCGGTTCGTAGCTCTGGACGTTCCCCGGTTTGACGCGCAGAGCAATGGCCGCGGCCACTCCCTGCCCGTCTGCATTGGCGGAGAAGAGACCGGGCGAGGGCAGCGAGAGATTGACCGATCCGCCGGAGATCGATCCGTCACCGCTGGTTACTATGACCGTGATGTCGTTCGGAAAAATATCGGTCGGCACTAGATAGTTGATCTGATTCGGCGAGACGAAGAAGAGTCGCGCCGGATAGTCGAATCCGTTCGACTGGCGGTAAACGACGGTCGTCCCGCCGAGGCTTGTCGGCAGAGGCTGCGAGTCGGCAATAACCGTCGTCGTCGCCAGTCCGTTGCCGAACAGAGCGGCGATCGATCCCGGCCCCAGCTTGCCGCCGGCATAGCTGGCCGCATTCAGACTGACCGTCTGTTTTGCCTGGACAACGGTGAAGACCTGGTCCTCGATCAGAATGGTTCCGGTACGTGTTTCGCCGCCGGTGTATTCATCGACGTCGAAATTGACAGTGGCAGGCACTGCGCCTTCCGGCCCTGTGCCAATGTTCCTCACCGGATTGGTGATGTGAATCCACGGGACCTGTGGAGTGACGCGCCACCGGCATCCGGGCTGTGACCGTACGCCGAAGCCTTCGCTGCCGACGCTCTTGTAGATCGTCTTCGACGCCGGGAAGAGTGTCACGGTGCAAACCGGTCGAACAAATGCATCATCGAGAGCAGTGTTGTTGCCGCTCACGCTGTCGGCTGAGTTGCTGAGCGTAGCCGTGTTGGTCACTGTCGGAACCGCCGCCGCCCCGATTGCGACGTTGATCTGAATCAGGCTCGATTCACCGGGTGCGAAAGTCTTTCCTGTCGTACACGTAACATCCTGACCGCCGCCTCCACAGTTCCAGTCCGGCGCTGCGGCTGAAACATAGCTCAATCCCATCGGCAGTGCGTCGGTCACCGTGACGATACCGGTGCTTGCCGTCCTGCCGAGATTGATGACCCGAATGTTGTATGTCCCCAGTTGATTGACTGCAAACGCTCCGGTCCGGTTCATCCGCAGAGTCAGATCTGTTCCATCCGGAACATTGTCGTCCGCTTTCAGAATGAATGCATCAGAAGTACCGCCCCCGTATGGCTGTCCTGGATTGACCACAGGGAATGTCGGGCTTTCGGTGACACCTGCGATGTAGATCCGACCCGCCTGGTCGCGGACTATGTCGAATCCGATGTCCGTGTATCCCTCGCCCGGCATCCCCCCGATGTTCATGCTGTATATCAGATAATCGCCCGATGGATGCACCTTCGTCAGAAAGGCATCAGTCCCGTTCTGCCTGTCACCCGGGGTAACCGGGAAGTCGCCGGAGAATGCATATCCGGTCAGATAGGCATTGCCGGCTTCATCGATGACCATCGATTTTGCCTGCTCCTCCAGCCGTCCGCCCAGATAGGTGCTGTAAACTAGAGTCCTGGTCGCTGGATTCAGCCTCAGCACGAAACAGTCCGGTTTCGGTGGAGGGTAATCAGTCGGCACAAGGCTCAGATTCTTCTGGATCGCATTTGCGGTCACGGGGAATGCCTCGGAGTCTGTAGTCCCGAAAAGATATATCTCACCCGCCGAGTTGACCGCCACGTCATTCGCCTGCTCCGATCCATCGGCTCCTATCACTGTCGCGTAACTGATCGCTGATCCTCCTGTGTTGATCCTGGCGACGAATGCATCCGTGTCGTAATCCTTCAAATTCGCAGCCGATGACTGATACGCGTCCGGGGTGACAGGAAAATCGCGCGATCCGGTCATGCCCGCCACGATGACGTTGAGATTTGCATCGAGTGTCAGGCTGAAGGCAACGTCCCTGCCCGTACCTCCCACAAATGTCGAATAGACAGGCGCTGATCCCTGGGAGTTCAGCTTGACGACGAAGGCATCCCCGAAATTGTCATTCTGCAATTCGCCCCCGCGGAAGACCGTTTGAGCTGCCCCCTGAGTGACCGGGAAGTCCGCCGAGTTTGTAGCCCCGCAAATATAGGCGTTCCCCGCAGCGTCGATCCTGACATCCAAGGCCACATCGCGGTTCGATCCCCCGATGTATGTCGAATAGATGAGCCCTGTTCCGTTGGCATTCAGCTTTGTCAGGAATCCCGCGATGGCTCCTCGTCGCGTCCTCAACCAGCCGTTTGCCGTCACCGGAAAGTTCGGCGCATCGGTAAATCCCGTGATGTAGACCTGGCCCTGAGAATCGAGCGCTATCGATTCGCCATAATTGAAATAGTCGCCGCCGAGATAGGTCGAATAGACCAGCGCGTCACCGGCAGGCGTGATCTTGGTGATGAAAGCCGAACTGCACGGAACATAGAACGGAGGTTCCGGCCCGGAACAACCGCCGGTGTCGATATCCCAGGTTTGAAACGCTCCCGGCGTCGTCGGGAAATAGTACGATCTGGTCGATCCGGCGACGTACATATATCCCTGGGCGTCGACCTTGATTGACGAAGCCAGATCGCCATAGTAGCTGCCCAGAAACGACGCGAAGGTGATTACGGGATCGATCACCAGCCGCCGCGTCCTGTCATAATCTCCGATCCGGAAGCCGACCTCGACCTTCCCGCGATGTCGATGCGCCGTGAAACTTCCATCGATCAGACGCTTTTGACCGTCGATATCCTGGTACAGAACCGGTCTGCGCAGCCGAACCTCGCCCTCATTCGTCTTGAGGACCAGATCGCCGTTATTTTCCAGCCTCACGTCGCCACGATGATCGAAACGAAATCTTATGACTGACGGGTCTTTCCCCGGAGCGATCGCGAAATCGAATTCGTGATCCTGCTGGTTGCCGTAATAGATCAGATCGATTCCCGGCCACAGATTCCTGTATCGAACCCTGCCGTAGTTGACCACGCCGGTTCGCCACTTCTTCGGATTGTTGCCGTAAAAATAGCTCGTCCGGTTTTGAAGGGGATCAACACCCTCCATCACAGGTTCAGGATTCGCCCCGATGAACGACATGCTCAACGGGCTCTTCCTGACGGCGCTGTGAAACTTCCAGAGGGCAGACCGGGGAGAGAGCATGAGCGTTCCCGCAGGACCGCGCGAAACGTACCCATGGCCCATCTCCTCGAAGCTCAGCGGCAGGCGCGGCAGGCTCTTCGCCGCCCGGTCGAGCGGAGCGCTGTCAGTGTTATTGACTGTCGGATCGACATCTCTTCCAATCACCGTCGCCATAACCAATGCGATCAAGATAGCGAATGATCCCGAAGTGAATTTCATATTGCTGGTGTTCTTTCGTGCGGTGCCGTCTTAAATATCGATCGGGGGCTGATGGGACAGCTATTTTACATGAAATCCGGCGATTAGAGGCATAAGCTCCTCTTACAATCCTGCAAATAGTGGCGTAACATTCTGTGTATAAAATATCGAGAAAATTCCATTGGACGCTGATGAAAAAGAACTTCGACAGATATTTTCAGTCTTCAATCACCCGGTGGTATTTCACCAATATTCAATCAAGAGAAATCATGAAAAACAAAACAGCAGAGATAATACGTTCATACATGCCTTATCTGATACTGATCAGCCTGCTGGGTTTGCTTCCTGCGGTCTCCGGAAGCGACCGTCCGGAGTGGGATGACCCGTCAGTGATTCACATCGGGACAGAGAAGCCGCACGCGACGATGATGGTCTATCCGACGGCCCTGCTGGCTAAGATCGGAGATCGCACGCGGAGCCCGTGGTTCAAGTCGCTCAACGGTGACTGGAAGTTCCACGGAGCGATGCGTCCGGCGGACCGCCCGCTGGAATTTTACCGTGAGGACTTCAGCGATACGGCGTGGCGCACCATGCCGGTGCCGGGAAGCTGGCAGATGCACGGTTTCGACATCCCGATCTATACCAACTTCGTCTATCCGTGGCCGCAGGAGATCTCGAAGCCTCCGCAGGTGCCGTACGATTTCAACCCTGTGGGCAGCTATCGGACGCGATTCACGGTTCCGCCGGGATGGGCGGGGCGAAAGGTATATCTCCATTTCGAGGGCGTCGATTCGTCATTCTACGTCTGGGTCAACGGCCGCAGGATTGGATACAGCGAGGACAGCCGGACGCCGGCCGAGTTCGACCTGACGCCGCATCTCAGGCCGGGCGTCAATCTGCTGGCCGTCGAGGTCTACCGGTTCGGCGACGGAGCATTC
>CALBSU010000371.1 GCA_937967285.1 uncultured Acidobacteriota bacterium | reverse complement strand
TATTTGAGGATGTGATGAGTCAAGCTGGACCCTCTTTCTACTTTCCACTTTATACTTTCTACTGACTTGACACTTCACCCCGATAAATGAGATTCTTTGCGACTTTAATGGATGTCATCACCGCTCAATCTGCTTTTCAGACGGGATCGCCCGGCGCCCCCGTTCGCAGGACTGCAATTTTAGACTGATACAACTTAGGAGGAAGCAGTGAAACAACACGGTAAATTCTTGTTTACCTCGGAGTCTGTGACCGAAGGCCATCCCGACAAGATGTGCGACAACATTTCGGACGCGATTCTCGATGAAGTATTGCGGCAGGATCCGACGGGCCGCGTGGCCTGCGAGACGATGGCCATGACGGGTCTGATCATCGTCGGCGGAGAGATCACGACGACGGCTCTGGTCGATTATGCGCGGGTCGCCCGCGAAACGGTCAAGGAGATCGGTTACACCCGCGCCAAGTACGGCTTCGATTCCGAGACCTGCGCCGTCATCTCGGCGATCAATACCCAGTCACCCGACATCGCCATGGGAGTCGATACGGGTGGCGCCGGCGATCAGGGGCTCATGTTCGGTTACGCGTGCCGCGAGACTCCGGAACTGATGCCGCTGCCGATCCAGCTCTCGCACGAGCTTGTCCGCCGCCTGAGCAATGTCCGCCGCGAGAACACGCTCGATTATCTGCGTCCCGACGGCAAATCGCAGGTGACCGTCGAGTACGACGGAGACAAGCCGGTTCGCGTCGACGCGGTCGTCATCTCGACCCAGCATGGTCCCGACGTGACCATCGAGCAGATTCGCGAGGACATCATCGACCTGGTCATCAAGCCGACCATTCCCGCCGCGCTCCTCGACAAGGACACCAAGTACTACGTCAACCCGACCGGCCGTTTCGTCGTCGGAGGTCCGCAGGGCGACACCGGCCTGACCGGCCGCAAGATCATCGTCGACACCTACGGCGGAGCCGCACCGCACGGCGGCGGAGCCTTCTCTGGCAAGGATCCGACAAAGGTCGATCGCTCGGCTTGCTACATGGCCCGCTACATCGCGAAGAACGTCGTCGCCGCCGGCATCGCGGATCGCTGCCAGGTCCAGCTGGCCTATGCCATCGGCGTCGCCGAGCCGGTCTCGGTCTACGTCGACTGCTTCGGCACGGCGAAGATCGACGAGGGCAAGCTGTCGGATCTGATCCGCGCCAACTTCCAGTTGACGCCGAAGGGGATCATCGAATCGCTCGACCTGCGCCGGCCCGTCTACAGGCAGACTGCCGCCTACGGTCACTTCGGCCGCAGCGAGGACGGCTTCACCTGGGAGCGCACCGATAAGGCCGCGCGGCTCAAGGCGGATGCGGGAATCTGAATCAGTAGAAAGTAGAAAGTAGAAAGTAGAAAGTGAAACGTGGTGAACAAGTCATCGGTTCCGAGATATTATTTTCCGCTTTCTACTTTTTACTTTCTACTTTCTACTCATTTTAGGAGGGAAAGTGTCAAACACCGATATCAAATGCGAAGTTAAGGATCTGGGGCTGGCCGATGAGGGGCGTCGCCGGATCGAATGGGCCGAGAGAGAGATGCCGGTCCTGCGGATGATCCGCGAGCGGTTCCAGAACGAGAAGCCGCTCGACGGACTGCGGCTGGTGGCCTGCGCTCACGTGACGACCGAGACGGCCAACCTCGCCCGCGCCCTGAGCGCGGCCGGCGCCGACGCCGTGCTGATCGCGTCCAACCCGCTGAGCACACAGGATGACGTGGCTGCCGCCCTGGTCAAGCACTACGGAGTGTCGGTCTACGCCCTGAAGGGCGAATCGACTGATACCTACAACAAGCACGTCAGGATCGCACTCGATCACAAGCCGCAGGTGATCATCGACGACGGTTCGGACGTCGTCGCGACGCTGATCAGCGAACGTCCCGACCAGATCTCCGATCTGATCGGAACGACTGAAGAGACGACCACCGGCATCACCCGCCTGCGCGCCATGCATCGCGACGGCAAGCTGTCCTTCCCGGCAGTGGCCGTCAACGACGCACAGACCAAGCACTTCTTCGACAACCGCTACGGCACCGGTCAGAGCACGCTGGATGGCGTCATCCGCGCGACCAATATCCTGCTCGCCGGCAAGACTCTGGTCGTCGTCGGTTACGGCTGGTGCGGCAAGGGCGTGGCGATGCGCGCCCGCGGAATGGGCGCCAACGTGATCGTCACCGAGATCAATCCGATCAAGGCGATCGAGGCGATCATGGACGGCTTCCGGGTCCTGCCGATCGCAGAGGCAGCCAAGCTCGGCGATATCTTCATCACCGTCACCGGCAGCCGGCACGTCGTCGACGGCTCGCACTTCGCCTCCATGCGCGACGGAGCGATCGTCTGCAACTCGGGCCACTTCGACCTCGAACTGAACCTCGTCGCGCTGCGTGACATGTCGACCGAAGTCCGGCAGGTTCGCCCCTTTGTTGAGGAGTACCGCACCAAGGACGGCCGCGGCATCATCGTCCTCGGCGAAGGACGACTGATCAACCTCGCCGCCGCTGAAGGACATCCCGCCAGCGTCATGGACATGAGCTTCGCCAATCAGGCCCTCTCCGTCGAGTACCTGGTCAAGAACAAAGGCAAGCTCGAGGCCAAAATCCACCTCCTGCCCGAGGAAGTGGACATGGAGATCGCCCGCATCAAACTGACCTCGATGAACGTCTCGATCGACGACGCCACCCCGGAGCAGATCGAGTACATGAACTCGTGGCAGGTCGGGACGTAAATCAGTAGAAGTGGAAAGTAGAAAGTAGAAAGTAGAAAGTAGAAAGTAGAAGTAACTGCTCAGCCCCTCACGGGGATAGG
>CALBSU010000370.1 GCA_937967285.1 uncultured Acidobacteriota bacterium | reverse complement strand
AAGGAGACACCCGATGGAAAAGTACATGAGAGGCTTTGCGGCCCTGCTTTTTCTGACCATGGCAGCCGGATCCGGGGCTGCCGTTTTCGGACAGGATCCGCCGCAGGCGCCTGCCGGTCAGCCGGCCCGCCCGGGGGCGGGACCTCAGAGCCGCGAGCCCGAGATCAGGCCGTATGACAGAGTCATCACGAAGGACGCCAAGACCGATGACGGAATCTTCAAGGTCCACAGGATCAAGGAGAAGGTCTATTACGAGATTCCGAAATCGCAGCTGGACAAGGAGTTTCTCTGGGTTTCGCAGATCGCCCGGACCACGCTCGGCGTGGGTTACGGCGGCCAGGCGCTCGGCAACCGCGTCGTCAGATGGGAGCGCAGGGACAACCGCGTGCTGTTGCGGAATGTCAATTATGACGTTGTGGCGGATCCGAATCTGCCGGTGTCTAAGGCCGTTCGCGCGGCGAACAACGACACGATCATCATGTCCTTCTTCATCGAGGCGCTCGGACCTGACGATGCTCCGGTGATCGACGTCAGCCGGCTCTTTACGACGGAGGTTTCGGAGTTCAGCGCGCGTTCGAGGCTGAGAGCTCGCGGATTCGACGCATCGCGCAGTTTCGTCGAAAGGGTCGTCTCATTTCCGCAGAACATCGAGGTCGAGGTGACGCAGACCTACACCTCGCCTCCCGATCTGCCGACGGCAGCAGGACCGGTCAATCCGTTTCTGGGAGCGGGGATGCGCGGTGGCAGCGCCTCCGTCATCATGCACTACAGTATGGTCAAGCTGCCAGAGAATCCGATGTTGCCGCGCCTCTTCGACGAGCGTGTCGGATACTTCACGATTCGCCAGACCGATTACGGCAAGGACGAGCATCGCTCCCCCGAGAGACGGTATATCACCAAGTGGAGGCTCGATAAGAAGGATCCGAGCGCAGCGGTCTCCGAACCGGTCAAGCCGATCGAGTACTACGTCGATCCGGCGACGCCCAGCAAATGGGTTCCTTACATCAAGAAAGGGATCGAGGACTGGCAGCCAGCGTTCGAGGAGGCCGGATTCCGCAGGGCAATCATTGCGAGAGAAGCTCCGAAGGACGATCCCGAATGGAGCCCCGAGGACGCGCGATACTCCGTCATCCGCTGGCTGCCGTCGACGATCGAGAACGCCTCCGGACCGCATATTCATGATCCGCGGACCGGTGAGATCCTGGAATCGGACATCCAGTTCTATCACAACGTTATGAACCTGGCCCGGAACTGGTATTTCGTACAGGCTTCGCCGCTCGATCCTCGCGCGCAGAAGCTGCCGCTGCCGGACGACCTGATGGGCGAGCTGATCCGCTATGTTGTTGCGCATGAGGTCGGCCACACGCTCGGCTTCCAGCACAACATGAAAGCCAGTTCAATGTACGAGATGCAGAAGGTTCGGGATCGCGAGTGGGTCAAGAAGATGGGTCACACTCCCACGCTGATGGACTATTCGCGATTCAATTACGTTGCGCAGCCCGAAGACCGGATCGACGTCGAGGACCTGATCCCGAAGATCGGCCCCTACGACAAATGGGCGACGATGTGGGGATACAAGCCGATTCCGGGAGCTCGAACTCCCGAGGACGAGCTGAAGACGCTCGACCAGTGGGCACGCGCTCAGGATTCGACTCCGTGGCTGCGCTTCTCGACGGCGAAGTCTCGCGGCGCCGATCCGGGCGAGCTGACCGAAGCCGTCGGCGATGCCGATGCGGTTGCGGCCACTGAGCTCGGGCTGAAGAACCTCAAACGGGTTATGGGTTATCTGATCCCGGCCACTTCGACGCAGTCCGGCGAGCCCTTCGACGATCTGGAGGAGGTGTACGGCCGGGTTCTCGGACAGTGGCGACTGGAAATGGGCCACGTCACCCAGATCGTCGGAGGTTACTACTCGCAGCAGAAGAACGTCGGACAGCAGGGTGTCATCTTCCAGCCGATCCAGAAGGCGAGGCAGGCCGATGCGGTGAGGTTCCTCAACGAGAACGCTTTCGCCA
>CALBSU010000369.1 GCA_937967285.1 uncultured Acidobacteriota bacterium | reverse complement strand
TTTGCCGCTGGAAGCCATCTTGCTGCCGACGGAGACGAGCTCCTTGACCACGACCGTTCCATCGGGAAATTCCCCGGTCTTTTTGTACTCAGCCCAGCTCGCCGGGTCGACGTACACGTTATGGAATTCAGGGAATGCCGCCTTGCCGCCATTCAGGTCATTCGGAGTCAGAGGCGCACCGACATAGACCCATTCACGGTAGCCTTCGGGCTGAATCAGCGCTCCTTCAGCATCGTACCGGGCAACGGCCTGAGTGCCCGATTCGCTTGATGAAGGCTGAGCATTATCGGCAGCTCCGGGTTTGCCGTCTTTGGCGGAACTGGAATCAGCGCCGCAGGCGGAAAAAAAGATTCCTGTGGCAACCGTGATCAGCACAGCAGCCAATTGAATTTTTCGTTTCAGTGAGAACATCTTCGCTCCTTCTCAGTTTGTGAAAATGGACAGACCTGTAGCAGGCCGGACCAGGTCCAGTGTTGATGGTCAGGGCAAGTTCACTTCTGAATGCCCCGCGAAATAGAGCTCGGGAAATTGAGTGCTATCGAATATCCAGCACGGATGAGACCCTCCGTCGCAACACGGGTAATAACTCGTTTGCAAACCACGCGTTGCGACGCAGCCAGATGTTGTTTCGCGGACTTGGATGCGGCAGCGGAAAGTATTCCGGCAGATATTCAGCAAAGCTCGCGACGGTTTCGGTCAACGTCCGCTTCATCCTGCCTTCCAGGTAATATGCCTGCGCGTAACTGCCTATCAGCAACGTCAGCTCGATCTTCTTCAACGACGCCAGCAGACGCGGATGCCACAACGGCGCGCACTCCGGGCGCGGCGGCAAGTCTCCGCTCGCCCCCTTGCCCGGATAACAGAATCCCGAAGGGACTATGGCGACCATGCGAGGATCGTAAAACCGCTCGGGCGACAGTTGCAGCCATTCCCGCAGTGTATCGCCCGATCTGTCCTGCCAGGGGACGCCGCTTTCATGCACACGTAGTCCCGGAGCCTGGCCGATGATCAGCAATTTTGCGCTTTTGGCCGCGCTTAAGACCGGGCGAGGCTCGTGCGGCAGATGCTCCGCGCAAACCCGGCAGGCTCTGATCTCAGATAATAGTGACTCGAACCGCGTTACAGCCATTGTCTGAATCCTCGAGGTCACACATCACTTCACAGTCAGCTTCGCCTTCATCGTCGGGTGATATGTGCAAATGTATGAGTAAACTCCGGGCCTGTTCGCCACATACTTCCACGAGGCGCCGGCTGCGATATTTTTTGAATCGAAACCTTTTCCCCTGGTCGTTGCCGTGTGCGGCACGATGTCTTCATTCTTCCAGATCACTGTGTCGCCGGTTTTGACCGTCAGTGTTTCAGGCACGTATTTGAAATCCCTGATCAATACCGTGTGGGATTGAGGTTCGGACTTCCGGCCCGCACCAACCGTCATCCAACCAGCTCCACCGGAATCAAATACATGCATGACAAAGAGCAGTATCGACACGGCACAGAACGACAGAGCCCGAATCAGGAGCGGCCCGGCCGCCCCTGATCGGTTGAGTGAATGAGGTCTGAACATCAGTGCTTCATCCCCATCTTGTGGTTGTCCATTCCCCCCTTCCTGCCGTAAGACGCCTGCACCTGACGAGCGTGCTCCAGATGCTTCTGGAACAAGGGCAGCACGCTGACGAGGGTCGATTTCAGCTCGGCGTTCTGCGCGCCGGGAATCAGCAGATTCTCAGTCGCGTTCACGACCAGTTCGTGGTATGCCACCTCGTTGTCAATGTAATACTTGTCGAACTCTTTGCCCTTGAGCTTGTTCAACTGTTCCTTCACCTTGACGCCGTTGGCCGCCAGACCTCTGCTGGTTTCGTTCTCTTCGGGCTTCACGCCGATCCTGGTCAGAAGTTCGACCGCCGCATTCTGCACGGCGCTGTGATCCGTGACCATCCGCTCGGCGAATTCCCTGATCTGCCTGTCCTTCGATTTGGACATCGCGATTTTGCCGTAGGCGATGTCCAGGCCGCCGGCTACTGAGACGATGGCCGCAATATTCGCGTCGCTGACCTTGTCGGAGTCCTGCTGGATCGCATATGCCGCGGTCGTTCGAGTATTCGTCGAGACCGACATGGCGACCAGCAAAGCGGCCATCATGACAGATGCATTGGTGCGTAAACTACAAATCATTACTTCTTCTCCTGTTCAATTTGTGTTGCGGGCATCTCTGCGCGCCGCACGTTCAGTGTTATCGAGCCGGGAAGGTTCCGACTCGCGCTCATCAATCGATCTCGGCGCCGCATTGCCTGAGGGATTGCATTGATCCGTCATCAGATTACCGACAATACGGCGCCGGCTCCCTCGTCCTCCTATCTCCCTGCGGTAAGCGTTATTTTCGGAAAATCGATCTCCGTCTGAGCGACGTGATTGAAGTAGTTGGTGAAGATGTTCAATCCGACATTGGCGACGATTTCGACGATCTCACCGTCGCTGTAACCGGCGGCCTTCAGTTCATCGATTTCACCGTTGTCGACATTGCCCCGGCTGTTCACAACGCTGCGAGCGAACTTCAAGGCCTTATTCGATCCCGGATCGTTCGATGAACCGTTGCGGGCAGCCGCCAGCTCGTCACTGCTCAGCCCCGCCTTCCTGCCGATGGCCGTGTGAGCCGAGACGCAATATTCGCAACCGTTCGCGGCCCCCACTGTCAACGCGATCTGCTCGCGCAGCTTAGGATCCAGCAATCCACCAGCCAGTGCGCCTGAAAAATCCAGGTACGCTTTCAGAGCGGCCGGGGAATGAGCCAATCCTCTCATCAGATTCGGGGTCATTCCGATCTTCGCCTGCACCCCGTCAAGCAACTCCCGGGCGCTGCCGGTCGCCTGCTTCGGGTCAACTGCCGTAATTCTGCTCATTGAAAACTTCTCCTTCTGTTATTAGGTTTGTTGTCATTGCCTCTCCATTTCCGGAAAGCTCGTGATAATTCCTGTTGGCTGCAATGATCAGCCTCGGTCATCATTTATTGATATGAGCCGCCAAACGCGGCATATCGAC
>CALBSU010000368.1 GCA_937967285.1 uncultured Acidobacteriota bacterium | reverse complement strand
CAGACCTCGGCAGCAGCAGCGGAATCGCCGTCGCCAGTCCCGGCGAAAACGGCTCAGAAGCGTTGGTGATAGCTCCGTTGCCCGCCACGACCGTCTTCGTCCCGTCCGGGTCGATCGAAAAGACCTTGTTGACTCCCGCGGTCGCGTCCGCAACGTAGATCACTCCGGTGCTCGTATTGACCGCCAGGCCGTTGAGGTCCGTGTCGAAGTTACCAGCCAGCGTGCCGATGCTCGCCGGCGCTATCGCCTGCCCGGCGATGATCGTGCTGGAGGATGAAAGATTGAGCCCGCTCACCCTCGCATCGATCTTGTTGGCGAAGTAGAGGACGTTCCCATCCCCGCTGACTCCCAGACCTGTCACCTGCCCGAGGTCGGACGTCCGCGCCGGCGTGTTCTCGCCGATCTCGAAACCGCCGCCCGCAATCAGCCTCACCGTGCCCGGCTGAATCGTCACGCCCGCCAGCGTCACCGCCGCATTGCTCAGATTCAGAAACCGGATGATCGACTGACCCGAGACGTTGTCGGCAACATAGAGGCCCCGCCCCTGCGGATCCATGGCGACGGCGGAAAGCTCCCCGAAGGGCGCCTGCCTGATCGGATTACCTTCACCGTATCCGCCGGCAACCGTGTCGATCTGTAATGCGCCGGTGTTGACGCTGGTCGTCAGAGTCCATTCGTAGGTCCCGGCCGTGGAATAACTGTGTGTGGGATTCTGCTGGCTGGAATGCGGAGTCCCGTCTCCGAAATTCCAGTCGAAGGTCGGCTGCGAGGCGCACGAAACCGCCGTCGCAGTGCTCTGAAACTGGATCAACTGCATTACCGCGCCCGTCCCCGGAACGGTCGCCGTGCAGTCCAGCGTGCAGGTCTGCTGCGGCTCCTGAACCATCAGCGGCCCCGGAGTTCCGATCACCGGCAGCCTGGCAAGGTTGATCGCCTCGGCCTCCACACCGGAACGATACTCCGGCTGTCGGCCCGACATCGTCGCATACCCCGTCCCCAGTCCGACCAGCAGCAGAATCAGAAGGCTGATACGCGTCTTCGTCGTCAGTGCGCGCTTGTCAATAATAATGCTTGTGAGGAATCGACCGATCGTTTTGGGCATGGCCTGGCAGTTCCTTTGGCGGGGCGGGTGAAAGGGAGAGTAGAAAGTAGAAAGTAGAAAGTAAAAAGTAGAAAGGTAGAAAGCAGAAAGAATCAGGAATGACTTCCCTTTCTTTCTACTTTCTACTTTCTACTTTTTACTGATTATTTGATCGACATCTGGACGGTGTTGGAGACAACTCCGTCCGCCGTCATTATGATATCGACCACCTTACGTCCCTTCAGAGTGACCGGCAATGGTCCAAGGTTCGCCTGGTCGAGACCGATGAAGCCCGGCGCACCAGATGCGTAAAGCACTGGTACGGCCTCTCCGCCGATCGTTACCGTGACGTTGTTGAGCCCGGTATTGCCTCGGAAGCCGGTACCGTAGAGGATCAGGTAGAGCTGGTCGGCTCCCATGTCGATCTCGATCGGTTCGAAGACTCCCGTCATCTGATTGAACGCTGCGATCGGCTCAAAGGTCTGAGCCCCGTTGGAAGCCGCCACGCGAAGCACGACAGCCGCCGCTACGCCCACACCGTTCGAGTTGGCGCTGATCATACCCGGTCCGACCGCACTGACCGTCATGTTACCGACCGAGACTATAGTCCCGTTGGTAACGACTTCGACGGAAGCCGGTCCGATCGCGGTTCCGGGCGGGATCTGGTAATTGATCTGACCCGGCGCCACGAAGAAGAGCGGTGCGTCACGCGTGACGTTCTGGCTGTCCTTGACCTTGACCGTTGTACCGAGCAGGGTTGTCGGCAGCGGTATTGTCTGCGCGATCTCGACGCCTGTCGCCATGTTGAGGCCGAATCCGGCCACGATCGACTCCGGCGCGATTGCTGTCGCCGAGAAGCTGGCCGCCGAGACCGTAACGATCGGACTGATCGTGAAGGTCAGCGGAGCTGTCACGCCACCACCGGGCATTGGAGTAAAGACCGTCACCGAGGCATAGCCCGCACTGGCGATATCGGTTGCCAGAATCTCAGCCGTCATCTGCGTCGAGCTGACGACCGTCGTCAGGCGAT
Organism: uncultured Acidobacteriota bacterium; assembly: GCA_937967285.1. Taxonomy (GTDB): domain Bacteria; phylum Acidobacteriota; class Blastocatellia; order RBC074; family RBC074; genus JADJXM01. Next base: position 1,431 of record CALBSU010000368.1, on the reverse strand, counting down.
CCGTACCGTTCCAGCGAACCTTCGAGCTGCCGACGAAACCTGTTCCGGTCACCGTCAGTGTGAATCCGGGCTGTCCCGCGAAGGCGACGGTCGGATTCATACTGGTCAGCGTCGGAGCCGGGCTCGTCGAAGCCGTGATGCTGAAGTTAAGGATGTTGGACGTACCGCCGCCGGGCGCCGGATTGAAGACCGTCACCGCGGCCTGCCCGACTCCCTGCAGGTCAGTCGCCAGGATCTGCGCCGTCAGCTGAGTGGCGCTGACGAAATTGGTCGTCCTCGCCTGTCCGTCCCATCTGACAACCGCTCCGTTGACGAAGCCCGTACCGTTGACGGTCAGCGTGAAGGCCGCGCTGTTCTCGACCGCCGTACTCGGACTCAGACTCGTCAGCGTTGGAACCGGATTCGGCGCCGTGATAGTAAATGTCAGAGCGTTCGACGTACCTCCGCCGGGCGCCGGATTGAAGACCGTCACCTGCGCCGTGCCCGCGGTGCTGATGTCGGTCGCCGGGATGGCGGCCGTCACCTGCGTGCTGCTGACATAGGTGGTCGTCCGGTTGGCTCCGTTCCAGCGGACCACTGAAGACGGCACGAAGTTGGTTCCGTTGACCGTCAGCGTGAAGGCCCCGCTGTCCTGCAGCGCGCTCGCCGGATCGAGACTCGTCAGCGTCGGCGAAGGATTGTTGCCGCCGATTGTGATGGTTCCCGTCCTGACGCACGTCGTCATGCTCGGACTCAGCCGCCTGACGCGGTTGTTGTTGCTGTCGGTGAAGAGGATGTCTCCATTCGACGCAACAGCGATATTGACCGTCTGCGGCACCAGGAACGGCGATCCCGATCCCGCGTTGAGATCCGACGGATTGATGTTGATCTGCGCCGCGCTGGCCGCTCCGCCGTCTCCGCTGAAGCCGGCCGTGGTGCCCGCGATCACAGAGACTGTTCCGCCCGAGGTCACCTGCACGATCTGGTGGTTGCCGTTCTGCTGCGCCGCCGGTCCGGCCGTAACATATGCCGTCCCGTCAGCTCCGACTGCAACGTCCCTCGCCTTGGTGATCCCGCTCGCCATCACGCTGAAGGTCCCGCCTCCGGCGCTGTTCTCGCGCAGGATGCTGTTGCCCTCATAGTTGGCGATGTAGAGCCTGCCGGTCGAATCCAGCCCGAGTCCGGTGTAGGTCGCCTGAGCGATTCCCAGACTCGAAACCGTTCCCGACGTCGGATCGATCTTCCTGACCGCTTTCTGTCCGGCATCTGCGATGTAGATCGTACCGTTCGAGGTCACCACCACATCCGAGGCGCCGATGAACCTCGCGTTGAGCGCGAAGCCTCCGTCGCCGTTCGGGCCCTCGTTCGTGCTGCCGCCGGCGATCTTGGCGATAAAGCCGGGCTGCACCACGATCGGCTGTCCCGATCCGGGATAGATCGTCACGTTGCTCG
>CALBSU010000367.1 GCA_937967285.1 uncultured Acidobacteriota bacterium | reverse complement strand
AGATGACGGCGACCGGGATCGATGCGCTGACCGTCAAGCCCGTCTTCAAAACCAGGTAGAGTGACGATGCCCCGAAGACGATGCCGAGCAGCGTGCCGAAGATCAGCGGCATGACGGTCAGCTCTCTCAGCCGCGTCTCTTCCCCGATAAAAGGTCGGAAATTGGAAACCTTCGATGAATGTTGTTTTGCGGAAGATTCTATCCCGGTCGCCATGAGGCTCTCTCCTGTTTTAGTGTTGATTACGTCATTGAAATTGTAGAAGAAAAGAATTCCCGTCGCTCTGTCAGATTATCCGCCCCTGCCGGACTGTCACAGGCGAACCTTGCGCGACAAACGCCGAGGAAGGGCTCCGCAGGTATTCCACGAACTCCCTGCCGTAGACCGATGCGACATCGCAATCGAATCGGGATTCGCTCACCTGCCAGACCAGCCACGGCGGATGTTCCACCTGGTATTCGACGCTGCGGCCGTCCCTCTGAGAGGCATAGCCCCAGTAGTGCTCGGTTATGAACTCCTCTTCGGAACCGGGAACAAGTTCGCGTGCATCGCCTTCGATTCTGGCCGAGATCGAATTCCAGCCGAATTTCTCACGCCAGCCGTATTCGATCACGCCCGAATCCAGGTCTATCCTGTTCCGCATCCTTCGGGCGACATAATTCTCGTTATAGACAAGTCGCGCAACCGCTGCGATTGCCGTTCGCGGAACTATCTCTTTGACGAAGACCACTCCTCGCCGCCACCCGTCATCTGCAAGACGGCGAACATAGAAGCGCAGATTGATCTCCTCGAAGTCGCGATGAAACGGAATCGCAATGCCTCTCACACGTGTATCGAGGAAGAGAAATCCGACAATGCTGACAAAAGTCCTGCCCTGCCATTCGTCCAGCTCGGTTCCGGAGGGGACGAAGCGGCGCAGGATCGCCGGATCGACCTCGTAATTGAGCATGGCCAGATATTGCCATTTTGCCGTCAGGAATTTACCGGTCATTAAATTTATGTGGTTGTGAAATCAACTGCCCGTCCAGCAGGCAGGGCGTTTTTCGAGAAACGCGCCGATCCCCTCCTGCGCATCGTCCGCCATCGCGTTGAGGGTCATGACCTCCTGAGTATGGTCATATGCCTTTCGCTGATCGAGATCGATCTGCGCGTAAAAAGCCTGTTTTCCGATGCCGAGTGTGAGCGGGCTGGCCTCGGCGATCTGGCCGGCCAGGCGGAGCGTCTCGCCCCTCAGCTCTGCGGCCGGAACGGCGCGATTGATCAGCCCCCATTCGACGGCGGTGCGGGCATCGATCGGAGTCCCGGTGAGGAGCATCTCGAGCGCGCGTTTGCGCCCGATCGCTCGCGAAAGAGCAACCATCGGGGTGCTGCAGAAGAGGCCGATCCTGACGCCGGGCGTGGCGAATTTCGAGGTCTCTGCGGCGACGGCAAGATCGCAGGTCGCTACGAGCTGGCAGCCGGCGGCCGTCGCCATCCCCTGCACCTCCGCGATGACCGGCTGCGGGATCTCCTGAATCGCCTCCATCAGCCTGACGCAGACATCGAAGAGCGTTCGATAATCGCGGATCGTGTGGCCTCTCAGTTCGTTCAGGTCATGCCCGGAAGAAAAGACCGTCCCGGCGGCCGAGATGATCACTGCCCGCGCATCGGCCGTCGATCCGATCTGACGCAGGCAAGCATCAAGTTCGCGCATCAATGCCAGCGAGAGAGCGTTGCGACGCTCCGGACGATTGAGAGTGACACGGACCACCGGCCCTTCGACATCGACGATCAGATTCTCGTAATCCGTTTTCATAACTTCACACCTCTGCCTTCAGCTATTGAAAAGTCCGGCTTTCGGCGTCAGCATATCACATGCATTCTGCGTGAATTAAAAACTATACTCAAAATCAACGACAACCATCGGAGGAAAAAGAATGACAAAGTCAGTTTTCTCTGCCTTGCGGGTCATCGCGACCGCATCCCTGCTGCTGATGGGGATACTGGCGATCGACGCGAGGAATACGGAAGCGTCACAGGCCGGCGACGGGAAGCTGCGGATCATCGCCTTCGGCGCCCATCCGGACGATTGCGAACTGCAGGTCGGCGGAACGGCCGCGATGTGGGCCGCCAAGGGACATCACGTCAAACTTGTTTCAGTCACCAACGGCGATATCGGTCACTGGCGCGAGGCGGGCGGCCCGCTGGCCATGCGTCGCAAGCGAGAGGTCGAGGAGGCCTCGCGAATCCTCGGTTCGACAGTCACGGTCATCGACAATCACGACGGCGAACTGATGCCGACGCTCGAAAACCGCTACAAGATCATCCGACTCATCCGCCAGTGGAAGGCCGATCTGGTGCTCAGCCCGAGGCCGAACGACTACCACCCGGACCACCGGTACACCGGAATCCTCGTTCAGGATGCGGCCTACATGGTGACCGTTCCCTTCATCTGTCCGGACGAGCCGCCGCTCAGAAACAATCCTGTCTTCATGTACTACACCGATCGCTTCATGAAGCCGAATCCGTCGGCGCCGGACATCGCCGTTTCGATCGACGGCGTGATCGAAAAGAAGCTGGACGCACTGGCAGTCATGGAGTCCCAGTTTCTGGAAGGCGGCGCCAACGGCCATGAAGGACTGATGCCGAAGAATGCACAGGAACGGGTGCGCCGCGTCAAAGAGGTCCGCGACGGTCACGCGTCCCGCAACATCAACGTCGCCAATCGATTCAGGGATGTGCTCAGGGATTGGTATGGGAACGACGCCGCGGCGAAGGTGAAATATGCCGAAGCGTTCGAGATCTGCGAATACGGCCGGCGTCCCGACAAGGAGGAATTGAAGAAGCTCTTTCCGTTCTTCTGATATGGAGTGCGGCGCCCGAGGGCGCCGCTTTCAGTTAGGTACACCTGGTTATCAGGTTGTAAACAGTTGAGTCAATCCGGCGCCCTCATCGGGCGCCGCTTACCCTGTTTTCTCAACCCTGGACTTCAGATTTGACGCTGTGCCTCAGCTCGTCGCGCAGCTTTTCGATCTCGGAGAGCTTGTCCTGAATCCGCTGGAAGAGCGCGGACTGGGCCTTGATGCCTTCATCGATCAGAAATGCCGCGGCTTCGGCCCGGCTCTTGAAAATTCCGGCCGAGACCAGAGTATCGAGAGAGTCCGAGGTCGCGTCCGACAGCCTGATGAGAACCGTCGTATCGCGAACATTCATCGCCCGCTCGACGGCCTTGCCGACCGTGTCGGGAACCTTGTTGAAGAAGTCGCGCAAAGTGGCGGCGATGTCATCGATCGTCTCTCCGGCTTTACCCGAGGGTGACGAAGGCTGGGTCAGCGGTCCGCCCGATGATTGGTCAGAATTGTTCATATTTCCCCCTTCCTTATTACCTGAAGTTTATCAGTCCACCTCAGGATACGAAATCAGCCGTACCGAAAGTTGCATGAAAGAAGACCCGCTTCACTCCCCCTCGACGTTCGCTTCCATCTTCGTGAACTGAAGGCCGTAAGCGACCAGCGAGAACGGGAGCCGGACGAGCTGCTCGTTGTATGCCGCGACGGCCGTCAGATAGTCCTTTTTGGCCGCCGCCGTCGCCTTGATGGAGTTCTTGTATTCATCGAGCAGTCGCAGGTAGGCGTCGTTCGTCTTGAGGTCGGTGTGAGTTTCGCCGAGCCCGACGATCGGCTCCTCCTGCTGCGCCAGTTCGCCGTAAGCGGACATGATCCCGTCCTTGTCGTTGTCCTTCATCGCCTGGCTGAGCCTTTCGCGCAGCGGGACGAGAGTCTGAAGCGGCGCGGGATCGCTCTTGATGACAGCCTTGGCCGTATCGAGCGCCTTGAATGCGGATTCGCTCTGCTTCGTAATCGAGGTCAGATAGGCCGTCCACTTCGTGGTCGCCAGTTGCCGGCGCTTGTCGAGCTCGCCCTTGGTGTACGGAAACAGCTTTTCGACCTCGTAAAACCGCTTGTTGTTCTCGAAATCGGTCCATTTCCAGTCTGAACCTTCGGCCGGCGGCGCGAACTTCAGACGGATCGACTTGTTCGTGCTCGACGCATTCGACGGAGCACGCTCCTTGACCGTAACCATCGAAATCCCGTCGGGCTCGGGAGCTATCCCTGTGATCTCGATCACCCCGTCGATCTCCGCCACCAGGGCGCTGACCTGCGACTCGGTCACCGAATTGATCTTCCGCGCAATAGCGAAATAGACCTCATCCTTCGTGATCTGCTTGTTCTGATTCGCCTCGGACCGGACCGGCCAACCGAGAGCTGTCACCGAAATCACCACTGCTGCTGCCAATATCTTCTTCAGTCCAGGCATGACCTCTCCTTGGTTGAATTATTTTCTGATCAGGGCCAATTTGTGATTTCTATTGTATCAGACCGACGGAAAGTAGAAAGTAGAAAGTAGAAAGTAGAAAGTAGAAAGTGTGGAACGGCATTGGCGTGTGCGGGTTCCAATATATCTTTCCACTTGTAACTACTCAGCCGCGGAGCGGCTGCTGAATTTAGCCGTGCCGTTTACGGCACG
>CALBSU010000366.1 GCA_937967285.1 uncultured Acidobacteriota bacterium | reverse complement strand
ATACACTTTATACTTTATACTTTGTACTTATTACTTTCTACTTTCTACTGATTTAAGCGCCACGGCGGCCGCCGCGCGGACCTGGGGATCGCTGTCGGAGACGGCGGTGGTTTCGAGGAGTTCGCGGGCCTTTTCTATCTTCAGCCTGCCGATCCATTCCACGGTCCATTTTCGGAGGTGAGGATCGTTGCTCTGCTTGACGAGGGCGATCAGTTCGGTCGGGCCGTTGCGCGTCTCGCTGAGCGCGTACATCGTCTTTTCGGCGAGTTCGCGCGTCGAGGGGTGGCTGCTGTTGAGCAGGGGATTTAGAAAGAGGATCGATTTTCTGGAATGAGAAACGTCCTTGAGCGTGTTCATCGTCAGGATGGCGATGCAGCGGACGCGCATGTCCTCTGCGTCGCTGATGTCCGCTCCGTTGGGATTGGCAATGCCGTTGACGACCCAGTTCTTCGCTTTGAAGGTCTTGAACGACGCAAGGCAGCGAATCAGCGCGAGCAGGAGTCGCGGCTGGCGGTCGGCGAAGATCAGGTCTGCCAGACTCTGAACCGCATCGTCGTCGCCGAGCCTGCCGAGCGATTCGATGGCCGCTACGCGGACATCCATATCGCTGTCTTTGATCAGATCGATCAGCGGGTCGACGGCGCTTTTCCGGCAGGAGCCGCCGAGGGCACGGGCGGCCTCAGCACGTCTGGTCGGATTCGGGTCGGCGAGAGCCGCGACCTGTTTGGTGAAGGTCTCATCGCCCGGGCCGTCGGTGGCGAGCGCCGGGCACTGCTCGATGAGCGGCAGCGGCTTGAGGTCCTGAGCGACAGCCGTGAACGCCAGCGCGAGCATGAGCGGAATTAATAAATGAAAATTCATGGGACTACCAAAGCTGCGCCAGGCCGCAGCACTCCACATCGCCGGGATGCAGCGCTCCACATCGCCGGGATGCAGGGCTGCACATCAGGCGACGGCGTCGGGGGTATCCGGGGTCAGCAGTTTAAGCGCTCTCGAGGCGTGACCGAGAGCGATCACGAATTCGACCATGAACTTGCTGTACCACCTGAGGTATGGATCCAGATCGGTGCTCCTCAGCAGGACTGCATATTCGTAGAACTTCTTCTCACCGGCCTCGATGCGCATCTGCTGGGTCGGCGTGGGGCTGAAGAGATTGTTCAGTTTGACGTAGTTGATGGTCTCGAATGCGTGTCCGAAGAGCTTGATCTGGTAGCGCAGGCGCATCATCTCGATGACGTTCGGGGGCGGCGGCACGTTGGAATCTCTGCCCATCTGCGCGACGTACTGCTGTCCGAATTTCTCAGCCATTGCGCTTTCGCGGTCGATGGCCTCTGTGTCGCCCTGCAGCCTGTGGATGACGATATCGTACATCCGGCGCAGCCGATCCTCCAGATTGTTGTTCCGGTAGCCGTGTTTGTAGAGCGAGTAATAAGAATAGACGGCGTGCAGACCGAAGCAGCTGAATCTGGACATCTCCTGCCGGAATGGGATCGGCTCCGGCTGACCGGCGGCGATAGCTTCGCGGACGCCGGCGCAGACCGTCTCGAATGCGGCCAGGCTCCGGTCGATGACGGCCGGCAGATCGATCGTCTCGCCCCAGGCGTTGGTCCATGTCGGCGATGAAGCCGGAATCAGGATCGAGAATGCGATCAGCCCCCACGGCAGGTGCGAATGGAGCAGTTCGGCGTCGTATCTGCCCAGGTTCTGCGGATCGCATCTGAAGAGCGCCTTGGCGCTTTCAGCCAGATCCTTCAGCGTATATCTGTTCGGCCCGACGGTTATCGGCTGGTCGAGGCTGACGCCCGCTTCGAGAAAGGTCTTGAGGAAGCTGTTGTCGTGCGCCTCGATGTCGCGCGGAAAATAGACGTACTTCTTTCCGTTGACCTCTTTCTCGGCGGCGAAGTTCGAGCAGAGGTGGTCGACCGCCAGCCTGCCGTCCTTCAGTTTGAAGTCTTTGCCGAAGCCGCGCACGGCGTGGATCAGTGACGAAGGATCGTTGAGCTCCAGCGCGTAATGGCGGCAGATATCGTCGATCGCTTTTCTGGCGTTCGCTTCGCCGGCGGTCAGTTTGACCGGCGGAAAAGGGTTGCCGGCCGGCGATCCGGCAGTGCCGCTTCCGCCGTCGAACCAGCCGGCCTTGTAGCCGGCGAGTCCCGTCGCAGCGATCACTCCGAGGCCGCCGAGGCCCCAGGTCAGAAATTTTCTCCGTCCCGCCGTGTCGACAGGCTGCGCCTGGACCCGACCGGTCTTTCGTTCGCGATTCTTTTTAGATTTTCCCATTCGTTGAGAACCTCAGGAATACTTCAGGGGTTTGCGAGGACTTGAACGAGGCAAACAAACACCAAAATTAGAGCAGGATCGGGGCCAAAGTCAAGCACCGAAATTTCAGCCGTTTCCCGCCGGCCGTATTACCTCGTAACTGACTGTAATCACTCAACGTCTTGAGAGATGGATATGCGGCGGGTTCTTGATTTATGATGCCTGCGCCCATGACTCGATAAGTACTATAAAAATCTCTACAACCAGGAGGCCCGTATTATGAATCGCTCCTTCACGCCACGGGTGCGTCGCATCTTTTTATCCGCGATGCTGATCGGTCTGATGCTCGGGGGAATCGCGACCGGCCAGGATGGTTCCAGGTCCGCTCAACCGATCGACAAGGAGTACACCGAATCGATCATCAAAAATACGACCGAGAAGTTCTTTCTGACGGAGCTGGTCGATCACCTGCCGGCTTCTG
>CALBSU010000365.1 GCA_937967285.1 uncultured Acidobacteriota bacterium | reverse complement strand
TCTTTGACCGGACGACCGCCGCGATTATCAGCGAGGTGATCACACCCGTCACGATCGCTCCAAGCGACGCCTGCACCATGTAGCTCGGCAGGCTGTAATACCTGTTGGCCTCCGCTTCGGTCAGTTTCGAGGCGGAGACCGCGTAATTGATTGCGTTCTGAAAGTAATGCGGAGAAATCAGGCGGTGATAGATGTACTGCGTCAGCGGAGCCAGCACCGCCACGATCACACTGACGCCGACGCCGCACGTGAAGGCCTGTCCGAAGCTGATCCGGCCGTCAAGAGACCGCTTCTTCTCACGGATCGCCAGGTACATCATATAGACCGCAGGGATGACGAAGAGGTTCGTCAGCAGCGGATGCATCGAAATGTACCTGTCGTTCAATCCCACCGCGAACTCCAGGCACCACCACAACATCTGCACTACGGTGAAGATCAGTCCCCATTTGATTTCCGTCTTCATACTCCGAAAGTCCTTTCCGTGTCCGAAGCGAGACACTGTCAGTGGGTGGCGACGGTCTGTTCCCGGGCGGGGAGCTGCAGGTCTCGCCGGGTCGTGTTTTCTACCGGACGGCCTTCAATGAGCGGATATGACCACTTTCTCAGTGCGGGGATGTGGATGTTGATCCAGTAGTTCCACCAGTCGATGTAGCCTGCATCGTATCCGAAATCCGGACGTTCCGCTTCAGGCAGCAGTTCGGAGAGGATCTCGACGTTCTTCGCCTCGAAGACGTATTCGTTGTGGAGGATGAACGGCTCGTAGAGTTCGACGAGCTTCTCCACCTTGTCGAGATCGCGTTCGCGCCTGACGAGCGGGGAGCGCATCATCGGCAGCGGCGACATGATCCGCAGAAGCGACTGGACGACCTGTTTCTGACGCGGCGCCGAGAGCCGCTGATACCTCTCCTTGGAGACCGGTATCGAATCGAAGGCCGAGAGCAGCCGCAGATTGAACGCATCCTGTGCGCGGTAGTACTTGCGGTGCGCGAGGCCCGTCAGCTCGATCGACCTCCGCATGTCGCATGGATTGATCGCTGATGTCGCAAGCTGGTAGATCGTCTCCTGCCGGCGCTCGACCAGTGCGGCGCAGATCAGAATCATCCCGCGGCAGACCAGATCGACCGGAATGATATCGAGGCATTTTTTGCCGTTCGACGGAAGCTGGCGGAAGAAGGTGCCGAGCAGGTACGAGAGCGGCGCGCTGGTGTTGACGCCTTCGTTCCATCCTTCGAAGGGGTCATGCGTCGAGGTCTCGACGATCGACGGCCGGACTATCGCGACCGGAATTTCGGCCGCCGCCGGCAGCAGCAGCGATTCGGCGAGGCTCTTGGTGAAGGTGTAGGTGTTCGGCCAGCCGAACTCCTGCGCGCGACGCATGCCGGCCTCGGTCAGTTCGTTGCGAACCCATCGCTGGCGCTGCTTGCGGATCTGCGCGTCGATCTCGCTCTCGCTCAGCTCCTTGCTCGACTTGCGGTTCTTGGCCAGGACCGACTCGCGGAACTGCGAGGTCATCTCATCGGATTCGGAACGGGCTTCGATCTGATCGGCCAGCGACCTGAGATGAGCGTACTCGACGGCCGCGTCGAATTCGACCTTCCCCGACGGAGTGTAGTTGATCGCGGCGGTTTCGCCGATCCGCCCGTCGCGGTAGCCGACGACGTAACAGGTCGACAGGTGCAGCAGGCCGGCCCGATCGCAATCCCTGAGGAAGTCGATCAGATGGAGCGTCCCGTCGACATTGATCGCCAGCGCCTGCCTCAGGTCGGGATTGAAATCCGTCAGGCCGCTGCTGTTGATCACCACGTCGAGCGATCCGTAGAGCCGCTGGCGGACCGCTTCGTCGATCCCAAGATGCGGGCGGCTGACGTCGCCTTCGATGACTTCCACCTTTTCACCGAGAAAAGCGACGAACTCGTCGCCGTATTTGAGATGGAGCGTGTCGAAAACAGGGGATGTGTTGATGATCTTCTCGAACCGTTTCTGCGCGCTGGTCGATCTCTGCCGGCGGATGAGCAGGTATACCTTGCCGATCTCGGGGAGGTCCTGGAGCACCTTCGCCAGCCAGACCTTGCCGATGAATCCGGTGAAGCCGATGAGCAGAATATTCTTTCCGGCCAGCGATTGATGCATCGAGATCGGTTCGCGGCTGATCCGCTTCTCGAACAGCACGACGGGCGTCCGCGGATGATGGGTTATCCTGGCGGTCGGGACAATCGCCTGGCGGATCATCCACGGCGACTGAGTCAGCCCGAGCCTCCTGACCAGATTGTCGAACTCGATGTGACCGTCGGGATTCCGTCCAACTATCCGCGCCAGAATCTGTCTCGGCCTGATGACCGGATCGAGCAGCCTGCCGGTGGCCAGACCGTCCCGGAACTCGAGCCGGTTGGCGATCAGTTGCTCGACGCCGAGATAGCGCGCCAGCGGGCGCATGACGTGTTCGAGTCCCTGGCTGACGAGCACGATATTCTCGCCCCGCGCGACCGCTTCCCTGAGCAGCGCCACGCCCTTCGGCTTCAACCTGGGCCTCATCACATACTGAAAATACTCTTCGCCGAGCAGATCAAGCCTGTCCTTGCTTATCCCCCGGAGCAGCGTATGCAGAACCCGGGTGGCGAATATCCTGTCGATCGCGTAGAGCAGAGGTCTGATCAGGGCTGAGAGCGCAAGCGCCCCCCGCCTCTTCCATCGTTCAGAGAAACTCTGCGCGTTCCAGGTGAAATAACCTACCGGGCGGACGGCGCTCAGATTGAGCAGACTTCCCTCGACGCGCCAGAACCGGACGTTTTCCGTCCCGTCAGGCGGCGAGGTCTGTGACCCGTCCTGTTGTTGACGATCGACTTCGCTCACGTGCTTTTTATTCTATGCCTTTGTGAATAAAGAATATAGTTCTTTACATGCAGGCGGAGATACGCATTTACGCTCTGGTCCTGTACCGGATGACACCGCGATTCATTACTATGACCGAGCATGAAACATTAAATCGCTCCGCTAGTCAAATGACATTCCGCGTCCCGGCAGCGCCGCATTGCATGCTTCAAATACATACGTTTATAATCCATAAACCTTTGAGTGACTCCAGCCGGCTGCGGGTAGTAGTTCGCAGTGAAGGGTATTGAGCGGGAAGAAGACGTCCGGAGCAAGTCCGGGCTCGGTATAATTGATCTGGTTCAAGTTCTGAGGAGAAATTGATGGAGAGCGAAGTGCCCTCGCTCGAGAGCATCTACCTGGTCTGGCTGACCGGCGCCGGTTGCAATGGATGCACACTGGCCATGCTCGAGGCATCTGAACCGGGGATCGAGGATCTGCTGCTCGGCAATGTCCATGACGCGCCGAGGGTGGTACTGGTGCATCCGGAGCTGTCGCTCGAGTCGGGAGACACGTTTCGCAACCAGATGGAGATGGCGGCGCAGGGCGAACTTTCGCCGTATGTGCTGGTTCTGGAAGGGGCGATCCCGGACGAGGCGCTGGCGGGGCAGGGGAGCTTTTCGAGAATCGGGACGACCGAAGACGGAGTGCCGATCACGACAGCCAGATGGGTCGACAAGCTGGCTCCCGGAGCTGAAGCGGTGATCGCCATCGGAAGCTGCGCCACCTGGGGCGGGATACCGGCATCGGCCGGCAATCCGATCGGCGCCCGCGGGCTCGAGGACTATCTGGGCAGGGACTTCACCAGCCGAGGCGGACTGCCGGTCATCAACGTGCCGGGGTGCGCTCCGCCGGGCGAGGGATTCGTCGAGACGCTGATCTATGTCTTTCTGCATCTTTCGAGGCTGGTTCCGATCGAGCTCGACGAGATGCGCCGACCGAAATGGCTTTACGGTCACCAGACCTATCCGCTTCCGCCGCGCGTGGAATATCCGCCGGCGGCCGGGTTCGATCTGGCTCACCGGCCGACGGTCAGTTGCCCGGTTCCTCTGACCGGGTGGATGCGCGGATTCGGCGGCTGCGCGAAGATCGGAGGGGCCTGCATCGGATGCACCGAGCGGGATTTCGCGGAACAACTTCTGCCTCTCTCGAGGCCTGATCCGGCATATTGACTGTGGTCTTCAGACGTTTGCCAATTCAGTTCGATTCGTACGGGCGGGCATTTCTGCGTGACGAGGATGTCGACTCGCCGTTCGACTTTCGCGACGATTCAAGGCTCCAGCGCGAGCACCGGCGCGAGAGGGCGATCGAGACCGTAGCCGGACGTTCGAGCCTGATGGAGTTCAGCTCCGATCCGGTCACGCGTGCGACCGGATCGATCGCCGCGACCGCACAGATCGACCTCGAACACCGGCGCGTCATCGACGCGAGGCTCGAAGCGACGCTCTACGGCGGCTACGAACTGATACTGAATGAACACGAACCGTCCGATTCGATCCCGCTTTCGAGCCGGATCAGCGGGCGGATGAGCGTGGCGCATGCGATAGCCTCGTCGATGGCGCTCGAGATGGCCGGCGGCGTGACTCCGCCGCCGATGGCGATCATCACCCGGAACCTCGGAGCCTGCGGCGAGATGCTCTGTGAGTGCATCCGACACCTCTTTCTGCTGGCCGGGCCGGACTATTCCGAGCAGGTCGTCAGTCGGACCTCTCCCCGGATCTGGCAGCGCGCCGAAGGCGCTCCGGCGAAAGGGCGCAACGTTCACGGGCTCGAGACGATCGGCGAGCTGATGCGCGGTCTCAATCAGCTCTACGGCCACCTCTACATCGAGGCGCTGCAGCAGACCCGCGTGGCGGCAGAGGTCGTCACGCTGCTTCTCGGCAAGTATCCGCACCCTTCGGCGGTTGTTCCCGGGGGAGTCTGCATCGAGGCCGACCGCGATACCTTCAATCAGGTGCTCGGAAGGGTCAACGGCCTGCTCGATTATTCGAAGAAGGCGGCGGCGGTCTGGGACGATCTGATCGAATTTCTCTACGAGGTCGAGCCGGGATACCGGCAATCGGGCGAGCTTCCGGGCAACCTGCTCAGTCTCGGCATCTGGGACGATCCCGAGAGTTATGACGCGACATATCATAACTGCAATGTCTGGGGTGACCGGAGGCTTTCGCGACCGGCGGCGATCATTGAAGGGGATATCCGAACGGACAGGCTGAGCGATATCAACATCGGAATCGAGGAGTTCGTCGATCATTCGTACTTTTCTCACTGGAACCACCAGCGATTTCTCTCGGATCCGTTGAGCGGCCCGCTCTCGCCGTACCATCCCTGGAACAAGGAGACGATCCCGCATCCGGGGCGCTCCGACTGGCGGGATGGGTACACCTGGGCGACGGCGCCGCGCTGGGATCGCGAGTCGATGGAGACGGGGCCGATCGCCCGGCTCTGGAGCAATGCGGTCAGCGACGAGGCGAGCTTTCAGTTCATCGGACGGCTCAACCGGGCACTCGAATTCGAGATCCCGAAGGGGCAGCGGCCGGCCATCAGGCAGGTCTGGAAGATCCCGGACAGGCCGAACACATTTGAAAGGATGCGGGCGAGGGCCTATCAGCTCTCATACACAGGCCTGGCGGCCTTCGCCAGTCTGCTCGAAGCGTTCGATTGCCTGCGGCGGGGCGAGACGGAGATGTCGAAGCGGTTCAACCTCCCCGAACGGTCGGTCGGAGCCGGCCTCTGGGAAAGCTGTTCCGGACCGATCTCGCATCATCTTGTCGTCAGAAATCGTCGCGTTGCGAATTATCAGGTGATCACTCCGCTGATGTGGATGGGATCGCCGAGGGACGATTCGGAGTCGCCGGGATCGATCGAGGCGGCGCTGATCAGTACGCCGCTCTTCGAGGAGTTCAGCGAACCGGCGGATTTCACCGGCATCGATCTGCTGCGGACGATCAGGAGTTTCGATCCGTAAGACAATCATGGTCTTCAAGAATCTTCCAATCGAGATGGATTCGCACGGCCAGGCGCGATTGCGCGTCGGTGAGCTGTCGGATCCGTTCGGCCTGAAAGTGCTGCTCGAGAGCGAGCCGGCCGGACGCGGCGAGCGCGTCGAGGA